>CAZAUB010000420.1:0-2586 GCA_964488195.1 uncultured Methylobacter sp.
GCCTGTTCGGGGGTATCAATATCGCCGTTGGCGATAACCGGAATGCTGATGGCTTGCTTCACTTTTTTAACGGTTTCATGCTCTACCTGACCGTCAAATTTGCAGGCACGGGTTCGTCCATGAATAGTCAACGCGGCAATGCCCGCATTTTCGGCGTGTGGGCAATTTCAACGGCATTGCGGTTGTGTATATCCCAACCGGTACGGATTTTTAAGGTGACTGGAATATCGACTGCATTAACGACGGCATCAAGTATTCGCTTTACCAATGCTTCATCTCTCATTAGCGCTGAGCCTGCGGCGACTGAACACACTTTTTTTGCAGGACAACCCATATTAATATCGATGATCTGGGCGCCCCGTTGGGCATTGAGTTTTGCCGTATCGGCCATTTGTTGGGGGTCGGTACCCAAAATCTGTACCGAACGTATACCTGTCTCGCCGCCATGGTCGGCTTTTAAAAGCGTTCTTTTATGTTGGCGTAAAGCCGGATTGGATGCCACCATTTCAGACACCGCTAAACCTGCGCCAAATTGCTTGCACAATTCCCTGAACGGGCGGTCACTGATCCCGGCCATAGGCGCGAGAATCAGATTATTTTCAAGTTGATAAGAACCGATTTGCATAAGGGAGATAAAAGGCGAAGGGCGAAGGGCTAAAGGGAAGGTTTTTTCGCCCTTCGCCTTTAGCCCTTCGTCTAAGTCATTTCTCCCCGTCTTCATTCCAAATCGGATTGTCGCGGTCTTCCGGTTCCAGTTTGGCAATATCTTCGGCATAGATATGCCAGAAAGACTTATCGATCTTGGCGTTGTTATAGCCTTCTTTTTTGTCGTGGCCGAACGGGCACCACCAGTTCTCGACAATCTTGACCATATACGCATGCCATTCGAACAGGGCGACACTGTAAGGGCAGTACCAGGTGCAGTTCAGGATCCAGAACAGTTTTGACTGGGACGTGCTGACTTTGAACGAGGCGTCCATGGTAATTTGGTTTTTTAAGGTATAACGATGGCTGGCCCGGTCAGGCAGGAAATCTGAAAAGGTTTTGAGATTTTTGGCGCCAATCATAAGCAAGTGCCAATAAGTCATATAGGCACTGGCAAACACAAACGGAAGGGTCAGTATGGGCATGTAGACCAAGAACATGCCAATGGCTCTTTGCAGTACCGGGACTTTTTGATGGTTTTTGCCGATTTCAACGCGGTCGGAACAGGACTCACAAGCTTTCATTATTTTTATATCCTCATTTCTTTTTAGTTATTAGTAGGGGGGTTATAGTCGGTTTGGTATTATCCTCATTAAGTAACTGATAAATGCTCAGACACCCGGCGCAGCAAAATTGTTGCAGACCGTCACTCGTGGTCAGGGAAAAACCGGTTATTTCTACCGGTTGACCGCAAAGTACGCAGGGTTCCTTTTCTTTAGCATTAACCATAAAAATGCCTCATATTTTACAAGCTTGAAGCGACAGAACAAAAAAAAGTTTTCAAATATTCGGTCTCGGGAGCAGCCGGGTCGATCGGGTGGTCAGGCCCCTGGCCTCCGGCGGCAAAAAACACCAGATGACGATCGATATGTCGTCCTGACGAGCGTAAGATCTCAAGCAGGTTTTCACGGCTCAGGTGATGAGAGCAAGATGCCGACACCAATATGCCATTCTTGGACAGTACCTGTAAAGCCAGGTGATTCAGGCGGCGATAAGCTTCGTAGCCTTGTTTGAAATCTTTTTTGCGTTTAATTAAAGCAGGAGGATCCAGTACGATAATATCATAGAGCTGGTTTTCCAGACGAGCCTGCTTTAGAAACTCGAACACATCGCTACGCACAAAGTGCATTTTATCTTGAACCCGATTTAGCGCTGCATTTTCCGCAGCCAATGCCAACGCGCTTTCCGATGCATCCACGCAAGTGACCTCTAAGGCTCCGGCCATAGCGGCAGGAATGCCCCATGCCCCGGTATAGGAAAATAAATCCAGCACCCGTTGGTCTTTGGCAATACTCGCCAGTTGGGCGCGGCTGGTGCGGTGATCGTAAAACCAGCCGGTTTTTTGTCCTTCCAGAATGTCGATTTTAAATTGAGCGCCATTTTCTTCGATGATCAGCGGGTCTGGGAGCTTGCCATAGGCGAGCTCGGATTCCAGGCTTAAGCCTTCCTGTTGGCGCTGGCTGTTATCATTTTTTAGGATAATGGCCTCAGGACTTAGCAATTCAAGCAGCGCGGCAAACAGCGCTTCTTTGCGCTGGTCAATACCGGCGGTGGTGATTTGCACCGACAATACCGGGCCGAAACGGTCGATGACCAAGCCGGGCAAGCCATCACTTTCACCAAAAACCAGGCGATAGTAAGGTTTGTCGAAAAGTTTTTCCCGCAGCGCCAGTGCAGTAGACAAACGCTCTTTAAAAAAGTTAACGCCGCATTTCAAGTTGGGTTTTCTGGACAGAAGCCGGGCGCATATCAGGGCTTGAGGATTGATGTAGGCAGTGCCCATTACTTTGCCGTCGTCACTTTTCACCTGCACCAGGTCGCCGGCGTTGAACTGTTCAAGCGGTGAGCGCTTGGTATCGACTTCGTTGCTGAAAACCCATA
>CAZAUB010000421.1:0-2585 GCA_964488195.1 uncultured Methylobacter sp.
CCGCTGTTTCTGTGGTTATCATATTCATCTGCGTCATCTGCGTTCCATTTCTTTATGTACTGTCCACTTCTGTAAGGTCAAAAACAATGTCGATTAATACCGAGATCCCCAAGCAGTGCGATGTCCTGGTCATCGGCGGCGGCCCTGCCGGTTCCAGCGTTGCGGCCTTGCTGGCGAAAAAGGGAGTGGACGTGGTGTTACTGGAAAAAGCCTCCCATCCACGTCCCCAGGTCGGTGAAAGCCTGATCCCGCATTTTTGGAAATACGCCGACCAAACAGGGGCTACGCCGCTGATCGAAAAAGAAGGCTTCGTCGCTAAAGCCGGAGGCATCACGGTTTGGAACGATAAAATCAGCCGTATCGCCTTTTCCGAATTCGGTTTTACCCGCCCCGCCTTGCATGTGGAAAGGGATGTTTTCGACCAACTGTTGCTGAAACACGCCGAAAGCCTGGGTGTGATGGTTTTTCAGCAAGTAGTCGTCCAAGAAGCCGAGTTAGGAGCGGACTTGCCCAAAGTAAGTTATTTGGATCGGCGCGGGGATGATGCGAATGTGGGCAGCATTGTTTGCCGCTACGTAATTGACGCCAGCGGGCCGTCGGCACTGCTTGCCGGACAGTTCAAATCCAAGCAGCTGATAGACTCGCGCATGAGGTTTCTGTCGCTCTGGGGATATTTTAAAAATTCCCGTTTTGTCGCCGCCGATGGCCGCAGCTATCCGGCAGAAGACACCGGCAAAGTCCGGCCCGTCACTTTCGTCACTTCCTTCGAAGACGGCTGGATCTGGCATATCGCCATGCGCAAGCTTACCAGCGTCGGCCTGGTCATCAACACCGACCGCGCTCGCGCCATGGACAAGGAGGGCCGCGAACGGTTCTTCCTGAACACGTTGAAGTCCGCGCCCTACCTCGACCGGTTACTGGAAAATGCCGAGTATGCGGCGGATTCCTTCTGCGAAAGGCCGGATTATTCCTATTACTCCACCCAGCTGTGCGGGGAAAACTTTTATTGTATAGGCGATGCTGCATCCTTCGTCGATCCTATTTATTCCCATGGGATATTGAATGCTTTTTACAACGCATCCATGACGGCGTTGGCGGTATCAGAATCCCTCAAAAACCCCGCCTACCGCGCCCGCTATGCCCAACTTTGCGAGAACCGTATTCGGCAATTTTATGGGTTTTCGCGCTCACTGGCGCTGGGAGAGTTCGGCGGGGATGGCGTGGATGCAAAATTGGTGCAACGCTTCATGCGCCAAGTGCCCCCAGTGGAGTTGGAGCTGATGCTGGCTGCCTCGTCCATGTCCGAACGCTCGGAGAACTTCCATCGTTTGGTGCGTGACGCAAAACTCGACCTCAATCCCGCTCGGGCCGGGGCGCATCTTATGGAGGAGTTGCTGCTTTAAGCGCGTAGGTTGGGCTGACGACAGGAAGCCCAACAATCGAAATAGTGCGATTACGATTTTCAAAGCACTGGATATAACAAAGCTATTTGACTTCGATATGTTGGGCTGCACGTTGTTTAGCCCAACCTACATTTTTTCGATGTCTGCAATAGGCGTAAGCGGACATTCACCAATGCCTTACGCCACCTACACGACTGGTCGCCCTTACAATTTATCGTTTGCCCAAATTATTTAATTTTCATCCATAAGGAGGAGCGTTCGGATTCAATATGTTCGTTTCACGATTTTCACGGGTCGGTGCCGGAAGTAGTGCCTCACGCAGGGTCACCGGGTGCAGTTTTGCAGCGGCGACCGCATCCAGCAAGGGCGGCAGCACTTCGAGGATGACGGGTGCGCCCGCAGTAGTCCTTGCAGCATTGCCGTCGTGTAGCAGCAGGATGTCGCCAGCCTTCAGGCCGTCCAACAGTTTCGCCAATGTCACCTGGGGGCTTGTCTCTACGGTGTCGAAGCCCCGGCGAGTCCAACTAACCAGTTGCAGGCCTAGCCGACTAAGCACGGGATCCAACAAAGGGTTGCGCAAGCCCGCCGGGGCACGGAAAAAGCCAGGGCGGGTGCCGGTGACAGAGGTCAATATTTCCTGGGCGGCTGCCAGTTCGGAAAAATATCCCCCGAGCAACAATAAGGCAAAGTGGTGTCTATGGTGCATGCTGTGGTTTTCCACCGCATGGCCCCGGCCTGCAATCTCCCGGCACAAGTCCGGATGAAGCAGCGCCTTTTCGCCAATGCAAAAGAAAGTGGCTTTCACGCCGTGACGGTCAAGCAGGTCGAGAACAGCGGGAGTAACTTCGGGATCGGGGCCGTCGTCGATGGTGATGGCAATCTCGTCTCTCGCGGTGGCAGCTTCAGGCAGGGAGATCCAGTTTGACCCCAATAGCGTACAGCGAGGCCAAAGTCCGGCAAAGGTTAATAGCACATGGTCGGCAACAACGACAGCCACCGCCCAGGGCCAAATGTCGGGGCGGACAGCCACCGCCGCTACCGAGGCTACGATAAGCAAAAAGGAACCCTTAACCATCAGGGTTGGTCGCCAATGGCGATTGAAATAGAGAGGCTTCATCCTAAAATCATTCTTGATTAGCAAGATGCTTCAGCTAACCGGAGCCAAGCATCTGAACGAGGGCC
>CAZAUB010000422.1:0-2584 GCA_964488195.1 uncultured Methylobacter sp.
GATTTTTACCGCTTGCGCTTCGCTAATCTTAAATTCCGTGTAGCGGTTAACCAGTTCGGTGAGTTTTAACGGCGTTTGCTGGTCTTTGGGCAGCCTGTCAAACCGGCTGAAAATATCGTGATAACTTAGCTGTTGCGCATAAATTTTGTCCAATACATCAGGATTGCCGAAATTAAAGTTAGGCTGGAACAATGCACCGCCTGCAAATGCCGCTCCCGGCAGGCTGTGCGGTTTGGGGATGTCTACGCCGGAATAACTAAAGCCGAAACCGCCGGTTTCATGATCGGCGGTGACTATAATCAGCGTGTCCTGCCGATTTTCAGCCCAATCCAGCACCGCATTCAAGGTGTTGTTGAAACGCAGCATTTCATGCAACAGCAGGCCGGTATCATTGCGATGCGCGGCCCAATCGATTTGCCCGGATTCTATCATCAAGAAAAACCCCTGCTCGTTGCGGCCTAGAATCTCCAGGGCTTGTTCCGACATTTCTTTTAAAGTCGGCTGGACATGCCGGGCATCAGCATGGTTTTTAGTTTCAACAATGCCGTTTACCATGCCGGAATTTGCAAACAAGCCCAGCGTTTTACCGGTGGCCTGTTGCAGCTGCGCCTTGTTGAACGCCAGCATGTAGCCTTGTTGTTGCGCGGCGGTTAACAGGTTTTTGGTATCCTTGCGGGAGGATTTGATCTCAACGCTATTGTCCGTCAACTGCACCAGTTGTTGATATAGCGCAGAGTTTTTATCTCCGGCCTGCTCGGGCAGCCAATAACTTAAGCCGCCCGACAACATCACATCCGCCCCGGTTGCCAGCAGATCTTCCGGTATGCTGTTTTCCTGACTGCGATGCGTCTGGTGTGCGGCAAAGGCAGCAGGGGTTGCATGCGTGATGCGCGTATCTGAAACCAGGCCGGTCGCTTTACCCATGCGCCGGGCTTTTTCGATAATATTTTCCTGAGGATTGCCGTCTTTATCCAGGCCCAGCATTTCCGCACCGGCAAATTTTCCGGTTGCCAGTTGCGTTGCCGATGCGGCAGAATCGGTCACCAGCGTATCGGCGGTATAGGTCATCGAAATGCCCAGCCGCCCCTGCTCCATTATCCGGTCTAGCGCGGTTATACGGTTGGCGATAATACTATGCGGAGCCTGTCTGGCATAAGACAGTAATAAGCCGACTTGCTGCGGCCCCATGCCGTCGCCAATAATCATGATCACGTTTTTGACTTTGGCGGCCTCGGGCTTGACGCTGTCTGCCGCTGTGCAACTAAGCAGCGCCACGCTAATCAGGCAATAAGCCCATCTTTTCTGCATAAGTATTTTCATCATGTTTATCTCAATCTGGTATCTTTGTGCTTGGCTTAAGTTTCTCATGCGCTTTCTCGTCTTTGGTCGGATTGAAAAAAGCGTGAAGCTATATCAGCTAACCTTTTTCTTTTCCGATCAGTGTCGATTGCACTTATGAGTTGAATCAAAGGAATAATAACCGGTTTGATAACAATTATTCGACATTGCCTGATACCGCAACCAAATCGACAGGCATAAAAAAAGGGTTATCATTTCTGATAACCCTTCTATTAATGGCGTCCCCAGGGGGGTTCGAACCCCCGTTACCGCCGTGAAAGGGCGGTGTCCTAGGCCACTAGACGATGGGGACTAAAACTGGTTTAGTCAGCCTGTACTCAACTGTAAAAACACATCACTTTTATGCCCTGAACAGTCATAAAAAGCAAAGTCATAAAAAAAGGCCTATAAATAGGCCTTAATAAATGGCGTCCCCAGGGGGGTTCGAACCCCCGTTACCGCCGTGAAAGGGCGGTGTCCTAGGCCACTAGACGATGGGGACTAAACTGATTTAGTCAGATTTGGTGGAGCCAAGCGGGATCGAACCGCTGACCTCAACACTGCCAGTGTTGCGCTCTCCCAATTGAGCTATGGCCCCTAAGTTGAGAACGCGCATTCTACAGCAATTAGCTATCGAGTCCAAGACTAATTTAAATTTTTTATATGGCTTATAGCTCGCTGTATTCTAGCCAAGGTTTTTTCTTTGCCCAGCAATGACAAGGTTATATCGATCGCCGGTGAAACCGCTGAACCGCAAACTGCAACGCGCAAAGGCTGAGCGACCTTGCCCAGACCCAGCGCCATGGTTTCGGCAAGATTCAGCACAATCTGGTGCAACGCCTCGCCATTCCATTCCGTCACCGCCGCAAATTCATCGTGCAGCCTAGCCAAAACCTCATCCGAGCCTGGGGTGAAATTCTTTTTAGCCGCTTTTTCATCATACGCCTCAAAATCCTTATAGAAATACACGCTGGCGGCGGCTATTTCAACCAGCGTCTTGCAGCGCTCCCGTTGCGCCTTGACCATCTCGACCAGACTGGGCCCTTCGGAAGGATCGATACCCAGTTCGCCCATGTGCCAGCTTAAATGACGCGCCACATGAGCAGGATCGCTGTTCATGATGTACTGATGATTCAGCCATAACAGCTTTTCGGTGTTGAATGTAGAGGCCGACACATTGACATTTTCCAACGCAAAATGTTCGACCATTTCATCGATAGTAAAAATCTCCTGATCGCCATGCGAC
>CAZAUB010000423.1:0-2579 GCA_964488195.1 uncultured Methylobacter sp.
ACTCTAAAAAGCATTCATTCTGCATAGTTGCACAGGTTTTACCGGTCAATTTAGGAATTAGTACTTAAATTTAGCACAGTCTAAAATATATACCGATAACTTACAGATTGAAGTGTCGTAGGTGGATGCTTGATATTGATGCGTCACACTGCGTTCAGCCAAATTACTTGTACAATTAAACTAACCCGAACGTATCAACTGCTGCAATAAAAAAAGCCCCGGCTGTTTCAAAAACAACCGGGGCTTTCATTTAACTTAAAGCAACTTAAGCTTTAAGGCAACACGATTACATCATGCCGCCCATGCCACCCATACCGCCCATGCCGCCCATATCATGACCGCCATGACCGCCTTTATCATCGCTAGGCGCATCGGCAATCATCACTTCGGTGGTCAGCATCAAGCCCGCAACAGAAGCTGCATTTTGCAGCGCAGTACGAGTCACTTTCGCAGGGTCTAAAATACCCATTTCGATCATATCGCCGTATTGGCCGGTTGCCGCATTGTAACCGAAGTTACCTGTGCCTTTTTGCACTTCATTGAAAACAACTGAAGGCTCGTCGCCGGCGTTAGCAACGATTTGACGCAGAGGCTCTTCCATCGCACGACGCAAAATGTTGATTCCGACTGTTTGGTCGTGGTTAATGCCTTCGAGCTTATCAAGAGCAGAAATAGCGCGAACCAGAGCTGAACCGCCGCCTGCAACAACGCCTTCTTCAACCGCTGCGCGTGTTGAATGCAATGCATCTTCTACGCGGGCTTTCTTTTCTTTCATTTCGATTTCAGTTGCCGCGCCCACTTTAATGACAGCAACACCGCCCGCTAATTTAGCCAGACGCTCTTGCAATTTTTCTTTGTCATAGTCGGAAGTTGCATCGTCAGCTTGTGCGCGAATTTGTGCAACACGCGCTTTGATTTGCTCTTCAGAACCCGCACCATCAATGATAGTGGTGTTTTCTTTGGTGATCTGTACTTTTTTAGCTGTACCCAGTTGCGATAATTCAGCTTTTTCCAGGCTCAAACCAACTTCTTCGGAAATAACCACACCACCTGTCAGTACCGCGATGTCTTCCAACATGGCTTTACGACGATCACCGAAACCAGGCGCTTTAACAGCGGCAACTTTAACGATGCCGCGAATGGTGTTGACAACCAGAGTCGCCAAGGCTTCGCCTTCAACATCTTCAGCAACGATCAATAAAGGACGACCGGCTTTAGCAACGGCTTCCAAAACTGGGAGCATATCGCGGATATTGGAGATTTTTTTGTCGTAGATCAGAATCAATGGCTCGTCTAATTCGACGCTCATGTTTTCTTGTTTGTTGATGAAGTAAGGTGACAAGTAGCCACGGTCAAACTGCATACCTTCAACAACGTCTAACTCGTTGTCCAGGCCTGTGCCTTCTTCAACAGTAATAACGCCTTCTTTACCGACTTTTTCCATGGCTTCTGCAATGATTTGTCCGACAGACTCATCAGAGTTTGCAGAGATGGTGCCGACTTGGGCAATCGCTTTGTTATCGGTGCAAGGGGTTGCGGAGGCAACAATGGCTGCAACGACTTTAGTCACGGCCAAATCGATGCCGCGTTTTAAATCCATTGGATTCATGCCCGCTGCAACAGCTTTTAAACCTTCATTGACGATAGATTGCGCCAATACGGTTGCCGTGGTGGTGCCGTCGCCGGCCACATCAGACGTGTGCGAAGCCACTTCTTTAACCATCTGGGCACCCATGTTTTCGAATTTATCTTTTAATTCGATTTCTTTAGCAACCGATACACCATCTTTAGTGATGGTTGGAGCGCCAAAGCTTTTGTCCAGAATCGCATTACGGCCTTTAGGGCCTAAAGTTACCTTTACTGCGTTTGCTAAAATATTTACGCCGCGCGCCATACGGACACGAGCGTCATCACCGAATAATACGTCTTTTGCTGCCATTTTTATTCCTTAATAATTTGTATGTGAATGTGATTGACGTGTTCAGGCTTAGCCTAAAACGCCCATGATGTCTTCTTCACGCATAACGATCAGGTCGTCGCCGTCAACTTTAACTTCGTTGCCGGAATATTTGCCAAACAGCACCTTATCGCCGACTTTAACTTCCAATGCGCGTACTGTGCCATTGTCCAGTTGTTTGCCACTACCTACTGCCAAAATCACGCCTTGGCTTGGTTTTTCAGCAGCAGAACCAGGCAGTAAAATACCACCGGCAGTTGTCGTTTCTTCATCAACACGTTTGACTATCACTCTGTCGTGTAACGGACGTATTTTCATCAATATCTCCTAAACATTAAAATTACAGGTTAAATTCAGATTTAGATTTTAGCACTCACTAGCAGAGAGTGCCAACAATAATCAGTTTTTGCAGTCTTCCCCGTTCTTTGGCATCATCTCACCTCACAATACAGCAACATGACTTATGAATGACAACCAACTACTGCGTTATAGCCGTCAAATCATGCTTCCTCAAATTGATATTGAGGGGCAACAAAAACTTCTCGCTGCCAAAGCACTGATTGTCGGTGCCGGAGGACTCGGCTCCCCCGCTGCAATTTATCTTGCTGCGGCCGGTGTCGGC
>CAZAUB010000424.1:0-2563 GCA_964488195.1 uncultured Methylobacter sp.
AATATAACAACTCAATTTGCCAATGTTCGCGTTTTAATCGTTCAATCAATCTTAAGTAACTACGGCCTGCTAGCGTTGTTTCAAAAGCAAAGTTTTCTCGTCGGTGAATTCGTGTTTCTATTTCATGAAGAAAAATACGACTTGCCGCAATTAATTCGCGTTCGGGTGCAAGTGGCGATAAGCCGGCCGCGATTAAATCAGCGTTAATAAACTGCTCGCAATCTGCCATTTTCGGCAGATATTCCAAAGCAAAAGTTGTCTTTCCTGCACCGTTGACACCTGCAATTATCCAGCATGTTGGCATTAGCTTTTCTCTGATGTGTTTTATAGTGTCTTAATCTCGGTATTCGGCGACAGCAATCTAAAAATCTGCTCGATGTTGATCTTCACGCTATCGCTGGCAAAACCGGCATCGCGGAACACCGCTCGTAGCGAGTGGCGAGCGGCAAGTTCCTTAATAAAACCCTCGTTAATGTCGGCATCAAAACAGGCGGCCAATGCGTTGCCGTCGACAAACAACACGGTAAAACCTGCGATAGTTTCTTGGGCGATCGGCAGCGTTAAATCCACGCCCCAGTCCAGCAGCACCTGGAATAACAAATCTTCAGCAGTGCGGTCTGCGCGGATATTGTCGACATGGTCGACCAGGTCGATTTGCTGCACGGCGTCGGGGGTGTAGTAAACGTCTTTCATGTTGGAACTGTCGATTTTCAGCACGCGAAAACCGATGTCAATAGTCGATAGAGTGGATGATGTGGGAGAGGCTTTAGCCTCGACTGTCGAGGCTAAAGCCTCTCCCACCTGCTTGATTTTTTGCCCGGCGCGACGAATGCGTTCTTTGCTGATTTCTGCGATGGTTTGGTAGCCTGCTTTATAGGCTTCACTTTTTTCGTCGCAGGCTTCGGGCAGTTGCACCATGATAAACTTGCGCTTGCCGCCGTCTTCGGAGTTGAGTTGCATCACAGCATGGGCGGTGGTTGCGGAGCCGGAAAAAAAATCAAGAACGAGGTCATCTTTGTTTATGGATTGTTCAATCAACTGCTTAATCAATTTTAATGGTTTAGGAAAATCCATCGCTCTAAAACCAAATAAAACATCTATATCAGATGTGCCGTTTCGCGTAAAAACACCATCGCCAATTATCGTTGATAATCCGGTAAAATCCGAACCAAGATCACTAAGAAAAGCCTTTCTGCGAGGGCGACCTTCATTAGAATTCGGCCACAAAATACAGTTTTCCGCTATAAGTCGAGCCATTGTGTTACGGTCATATCGCCAGCCCATTTCTGGACGACCATAATCGATACCGGTTGATGGATTGATAAGGTCATAGTGTAAATTCGGCCTTCTATCCGCAGTAGCTAAACCAACCATATTTGCGCTAGTCCAAATACCACGCGGATCGTTGTCTGGATTGGAATACTTACTTGTATCCCGTAAAGCACCTCGTAAAGAGTTACCATAACAAAGAATAAATTCGTGGTCTTTGGATGCACCGCTTATTGAACGGTTATCCTTGTTTTGACGGCTTTTCCAAATAAAGCATGCGATAAATTTATCCCCCCCAAAAACCTCATCACAAAGCCTTCTAAGATTCACCTGCTCATTATCATCAATCGATATAAAAATCACCCCGTCATCCCTGAGCAGGTTCCGCGCCAGTTTCAAACGCGGATACATCATGCTCAGCCAATCCGAATGGAAGCGGCCATTGGTCTCGGTGTTGGCGACCATGCGCTGTCCGGCCTCGTCTTTCTGGTTGGTGCGCTGGAAATAACTTGCGGTGTCTTCGCTAAAATCGTCATCGTAGATGAATTCCTTGCCGGTGTTGTACGGCGGGTCGATGTAAATCATCTTGACCTTGCCCAGATAGGTTTCCTGCAACAGTTTCAGCGCGTCAAGGTTATCGCCTTCAATAAACAGGTTTTGCGTACTGTCAAAATCCACGCTTTCGGAACGAACTGGACGCAGGGTTTTGGCAATCGGCGCATTGGCGGTTAATAAAGCCTCACGCTTGCCCGGCCAGTTGAGCTGGTAACGCTCTTGGGGTCCTTCAACCACCGAAGTGGAAAGCTCTTGCCGCAGTTGGTCGAAGTCGATGGCTTGTTTAAGGATTCCATCGATCTGGCGGGTCTCAGTCATGCAATTAGGAAACAGCTCGGCCAGTTTGGCGATGTTCTCTTGCGTAAAATCGGGGCTGTGCAGCTTGAGTTTGTCCATGTTTTTTAGGTTACATCTATTTTGTGGGAGAGGCTTTAGCCTCGATTTTAACACATCAATATTTTGTGCATGGTTGTCGTCGTGGCTAAAGCCACTCCCACTTCCACTTCCACAACACCCATCCACAATCTATAACCACACAGCATCCCACAGCGGATAATCGCCTATCTTATTGACTAATTTGGCTCTTAATGGATTTGCTACTATATAGCGGGCAATCTGTTGCAAATCTTCTTCTTTTCTTAAGGCATGATCATGATAGCCATCTTGCCATAAGGCTTGATTTAATGTAACTATTCAGCGTAAAAACAAAAAATAATGCTTGACAATGTTTTTCCCTTAA
>CAZAUB010000425.1:0-2560 GCA_964488195.1 uncultured Methylobacter sp.
ACAAACCGCCCCGATATATTGGATAAGGCTTTATTGCGTCCAGGCCGATTTGATCGTCAGGTAACGGTAGGTCTGCCGGATGTCAGGGGGCGTGAGCAGATTCTTAAAGTTCACATGAAAAAAGTACCCGCTGATGATGATGTCGAAGTTAAATATATAGCCCAAGGCACGCCGGGTTTTTCAGGGGCCGATTTGGCTAATTTGATCAATGAAGCCGCTTTATTCGCCGCCAGAATGAATAAGCGCCTGGTCAATATGTCGGATTTGGAAAAAGCCAAGGATAAATTGATCATGGGGGTTGAAAGAACCTCGATGGTCATGAATGAGAAAGAAAAGAAAATGACCGCGTATCATGAAGCTGGACATGCGATTGTCGGCAAGCTGGTTCCTGAGCATGATCCTGTCTACAAGGTTAGTATTATGCCTAGAGGTCGTGCGCTGGGTATTACCATGTTTTTGCCTGAACGGGATCAGTACAGCGCCAGCAAACAAAAACTGGACAGTATGATTTCCAGTCTGTACGGTGGACGTATCGCCGAGGAAGTGGTTTTTGGCCGGGAACAAGTGAGTACCGGCGCATCCAACGATATTGAGCGGGCCACTGAGTTAGCTCGAAATATGGTGACTAAATGGGGCTTTTCTCAGCGCCTGGGGCCATTGTCCTACAGTGAAGAAGAAGGCGAGGTGTTTCTGGGGCGTTCGGTTACGCAGCATAAAACGGTTGCCGAAGAGACTTCCCATACCATTGATGAAGAGATTCGCTCTATCATTGACCGGAATTATGAGCGTGCCGAAACTATCCTGAAAGAAAATATAGATATTTTGCATGCCATGGCCGAGGCGCTGATGAAGTATGAGACCATCGACAAACATCAAATTGATGATTTGATGGCTCGTAAGCCGGCCAGAGATCCTCAGGGCTGGGATGATAAACCGCCTTCTCATGGTGATGTCGTAACAGATGATGTTAAGAGCAAGGATGATGTGAAAAATGAGAAATCGATTGGCGGGACTGCTGAGCAAAGCTGATAATTCCCTGAGTTGACACTAAAGGAGAGGCATAATGCCTCTCCTTTTTTGTATGTAATTTATAGAGGCTAAAGGCGCAGAGTCTATTTTTGTGGTTAGCCTTTTTATCTGTTTTTAGGTTTTAGAATCATGGTAAAAAAATATTTCGGAACTGATGGCATCAGAGGGAAGGTGGGAGAGCATCCAATAACCGCAGACTTTTTTTTGAAGTTGGGTTGGGCGGCTGGTCGAGTATTTGCAAACGAAGGGCATGGTTTTGTCTTGGTTGGAAAAGATACGCGCATTTCGGGCTATATGTTTGAGTCTGCATTGGAAGCAGGATTAACAGCGGCGGGAGTCGATACCCGCTTGCTAGGGCCCATGCCAACGCCGGGCATAGCTTACTTGACTCGCACCTTAAGGGCTCAGGCAGGCATCGTCATTAGCGCCTCTCATAATCCCTATTATGATAATGGAGTTAAGTTTTTCTCAGTGCAGGGAACCAAATTACCCGATGACATAGAGCAAAAAATAGAGCGGCATATTGATTCGCCTATGACTACGGTAGAGTCGTCAAAATTGGGCAAGGCGAAACGGTTGGTTGATGCCGCCGGTCGTTATATTGAATTTTGCAAGGCCAGTGTGCCGACGCGACTTGATTTTAGCGGCATGAGGATCATACTCGATTGCGCTCATGGAGCAACTTATCACATAGCTCCGCATGTATTTAGTGAGGTCGGTGCAGAAGTTGTAACGATAGGTGCTGAGCCGGACGGCCTTAATATTAATGACGAATGCGGCGCAACCAAGCCGGAAAGGCTGGCAGCAACAGTTTTAGCTTATCGTGCGGATTTCGGCATTGCTTTGGATGGCGATGGTGACCGATTGGTGATGGTTGATCATAAAGGTGAAATCGTTGATGGTGACGAGCTTATATATATTATTGCCAAAGCAAGACTAGGTGACGGGCAGATGTCCGGGCCTGTCGTGGGTACGTTAATGACAAATTTGGGTATGGAACACGGCTTGAAGAAGCTTGGTATTGATTTAATTAGAGCCAAGGTGGGTGATCGGTACGTCATGGAAATGTTGGCAGAACACAAGGGAATTTTAGGCGGGGAAAATTCCGGTCATATTATTTGTCTGGATAAAACAACAACGGGGGATGGCATTATTGCCGCCTTGCAGATCATGGCGGAAATGCAGGACAGTGGTAAAAATTTACATGAATTGAAATCCGGGATGCAAAAATACCCGCAAGTTCTGGTAAACGTCAAAACCTCCAAGAAAATAAATCCTGAGCAGGATGAAAGTATACAAAAAGCAGTGAAAGCCATCGAGAAAAAGCTTGGAGATAAGGGCCGGGTATTGCTTAGAGCTTCTGGAACAGAGCCGTTAATTCGTGTAATGGTAGAGGGGCAACAGGAAGATTTGGTGAGAAATTATGCGCATCTAATAGCTGACGATGTTAAGAAAGCAATGGGGGCTTGAATTAGGCCGTTTCATTTGTAGACTATATTGCCTGGATACAGGGCATTGGTTCAGCTACCCA
>CAZAUB010000426.1:0-2559 GCA_964488195.1 uncultured Methylobacter sp.
GCCCAATCATCTGGAGGCTTTGCGCTTCAAGGTTATCAGCCAGATTGCCGAAATTCTAGAAAATCAATCACGCACCCAGCGCTATGCAACAGGTTTGTCCGAGCTTAATCATGACGTGCATCAAGAGATTATCAGTAAATTGCTAGCCGCTATGGCTACTATGGCTACCGATGACTCCGCTGCCATGATTGCCATGATCCCAACGATTACACATATCATTGATACCTGCACCCGGCTGGATAACAGTCTTGACTTACTATTCCATCAACGTAGTGAGCAATGGTCGTCTAGCGATCAGCACGTCCAAAACCTGATGATCGAGTTTAATCAAACCTTGCTTGAGCTGTCTTCTGTTTTGATTGAAAAAGACTTACTGGAGCGACAAAGTCAGGTGTTGCAGCGTATTATCCTGTCGCACGAACACATCTCGCAATGGAAAGAGTTTGTACAGGAAATTCTGGCGGATTTTTACGCCATTTTTCCGTTTAACTTTTTTTACATCGCCTTTGTCGAAGAAAACAGCTTGTCACTCTATTTGTATTATCTGGGTCAGTACTCGGATGAGATACGCGTGCAGGCGCGTGGTTTACTGAGCCAACAGATGCTTCAAAGTATCGGACAGCCCCCCGATGCAGTGGTGGATATTGAAGAATTTAATATCCAGTGTGGAGCCGAAATCAAAACAGATCTCGATATTCGCATGATTAGTGTGCCGGTACCCGATCATGCGCCCAATTTGGCAGGGTTATTAGGGGTCGCTTACGCCGCAGAAAACAAACTGTTACCGCAGGAAGAAAGCGTCATCCGCGCGATACTCGCCGTCATGGTCATGGTGGTGGGTTCCAGCAAGGTGTTATCGCGTACGCTGTTGGAACTTGAATACTACGCTGTGCATGACCCCCTTACCGGGCTACACAACCGTCGCCAGTTTAACGATATTTTACACTATGAAATCGGTCGTTCTGAACGCCATAAGCGTGAGTTTAGCGTTCTGATGCTTGACCTGGACGACTTTAAAGACATTAACGATTCCTACGGGCATCCCACCGGCGATACAGCACTGTGTGCAATCGCCAATGTTCTGCTTGAACATACGCGCAATGGTGATTTGTGCGCCCGCATCGGCGGGGATGAGTTTGCCATTATCCTGACTGAAACCGGCCCCGAAGGCGCGCGGATAGTCGCCGAAAATTTAGGTCGAGCACTACGGGAAATGGCCATAACATCGGCACAAGACAACCGTTTTCATTTAACCGTTTCCATAGGCGTGAGCAGTTATCCCGCCGATGGACAAAACATAGATGCTTTGCTGGAGGGCGTCGACGCCGCCATGTACAAAGCCAAGGACATGGGTAAAGATAGCGTCTGCGCCTTTGATGTAACGGAAACACGGGTCAGTATTCGCGAGACGCGTGAAAATGTGGAAAATCTGCGCGAGGCATTAAAAGAAGGCCGCATTATTCCCTATTATCAATCGATTGTTAACTGCCAGACCGGCGAACTCTATGCCTTTGAAACGCTGGCCCGGCTTAAATCCCCAACGGGAGAGACGACTTCGGCGGCGATGTTTATCGAAACCATTGACAAATACGGCTTGGCGCGTGAACTCGACATCGCGATGATCAATAACTCTTTTGCCGCTAAGCGCGCTTGTATGGATGCTAACCGTCCCGAAGCGAACGCGAAAGTTTTTATCAATTTATCGGTGCAGGAAATTCAAGGCCGTGGCATTTTAGGTTATGCCGAAGAACTGTGTCAGACACTACAACTCCCCCCCGAAAGCATAGTATTCGAATTACTGGAACGCGAGGCGATTGGCGATATGACCAACATGCGCCGGTTTCTGACCAATCTGCGTCGTAAAGGTTTTGCCTTTGCGCTGGACGATTTTGGCACAGGTTATAACTCGTTTCACTATTTGCGCGAGTTGCGTTTTGATTATGTTAAAATCGATGGCGCGTTTGTGCGTAACATACTGACTTCTAAAGTGGATTATGCCTTGGTACGTAACTTATCCAAATTATGCCAGGACATCGATATTCTCACCGTTGCCGAATTTGTAGAGAATCAGGAAATTTGGGAGGCGCTCAAGGATATGGGTATCAATTACGCCCAAGGCTATCACATCAGTATGCCGCTGCCTGAGATGCAGCGAACATTGAAAAGTGGGTAGCGGGGAGTAAAAACCATGTGACCACTACTCAGCACAGCAAAAGCGTTTATGGATTCGACTCAAAAACAAATCAGAGGCAAAGTAGCATGAATGAAAAGTACCGGATTGAATTAGAGCAAGAAACGGATGGCCGATGGATAGCTGAAATAGTGGTTTTACAAGGTGCAATGGTTTACGGTAGCACGCGAGAACAGGCCATTATGAACGTTGAAGTGTTGGCTTTACGCATTTTAGCAGATCGCTTAGAGCATGGAGAAGCATCACAAGAGCTGGATTTATTGTTTGCCGCATGAATACATTCCCAAGTACAAAAGCCAAACACGTATTAGCGGCATTAGTACGAATAGGTTGGTCAGTAAAAAGGCAAACGGGTTCGCATAAAGTAT
>CAZAUB010000427.1:0-2543 GCA_964488195.1 uncultured Methylobacter sp.
ATTTTGACGCTGTTTTTCACCGATCCCCTGGTTATTTTTCCACGCTGTTTAACAATCAACGAGGGTCGCGATGGCCGTGTACTGATACACTGTCATGCAGGATGCAAGGTTATTGATATTTTAAAAGCTATCAATCTCAAGACTTCAGACCTGTACCCGCCGGATAAATCGAAAATCGTTGAAGTCTACCAATACGCGGACAACCAGGGTGATATTGTTTACGAAATTGTGCGGCTTGAACCCAAAGGTTTTTATGCAAGACATGAGGTTGATGGTCGCTATGTCAACAACATGAAGGGGGTTAAACTTATACCTTATCGTTTGCCAGAGTTAATTCAAGCCGTTGAAAACGGAAAAACCATCATTCTTGTGGAGGGTGAGAAAGACGCTGACAATGTGGTTGTTTGCAAAAAAGCGTGGAATATTTGCCACTTTAGCCAGAAAAAAGCGTCAATATCTGCCGGTCACTAATTACTATCTTATTGTATTTCATGCATACGCTATTTTTATTGACTGGAAAAACGGCGCTGAATAGTGGAAAAATTGAAAGCCGTTTTGCAGCAACAGTTGCGTGATGCGATTGAAAACCGCAGATTTGATGAGTTTGTGCAGGAATTCTATCAGCAGCGCGGACTGTCTGTGTCGAAAATAGCATAACCTTGAAATTTGTTTTATATGAAAATTGATTAAGCGCACAAATTCCAGAGGGGATTGGCACATGTTGAATGACGAATTCGTATATACGGACATTGCTTTTGAGCAAGCTCGTGAACGGACTATTAGACGGACAGTAGAAATTGCGTTAGTTCTGATTGTTCTTAACGGAATATGGTGGGCGTACTTCGCCTATTCATTCCGCGCTTGGTCTATGGTTTATGTGAATATATTCGGTGCTTTAGGTGTTTCCGTTGTAATTATCATCACGAAGTTTTTTAAGAGTTTATCCGCTTTTGCAATGACTCACCTAGCCCTTGTTATCGCCTTAGCGTTTATTTGGGCTTTTTTACTAGTCGTGGAAGGATTACCGGCTAGTCAGTTCCAAACCTTGAATCACTGGTGGTTCATTGCAACAGGCATGGTGGCTTGCCTGTTATTCGCAGATTCGACCGTGTGGCGGGCGGTATATACCGGATTTTCCTTCATTTCTTTTGTAGTCTGCGATAGAGGTATTTTGGTAGTCCAGGCCTTTGGACCGTTACCCCCAGAGGCTGTAACTGCAATGTTTCCAATTATGGAAGCAGGGATACATTCAGGTGTATTCTTAATAGTGATTGTGTTAGCAAGCGTGTTTATCTCAAATATTGAGCAAGCAGAAAAACAACTAAATCGGGCAAATGCCACGTTAGAATCGCTATTGAGTAATATGCTGCCAAAAACAATCGCTGATCGCCTGAGACAGGAAGGTAAAACATTCGCTGATGGCTATACTGAATGTAGCGTTTTGTTTGTCGATATTGTTGGATTCACTATTCTCACCACTAAAATGCGTCCTAATGATCTAGTACGACTTTTAGACGAAATATTTTCAAAATTCGATATGCTTACAGAAGAACTCGGATTGGAGAAAATAAAAACCATTGGTGATGCCTATATGGTTGCGGCTGGACTTCCAGAACCGCGTGCAGACCATGCAAAAGCTTGTGTTGAGTTGGCGTTTAAAATGCGAGAAATCATTCGGGAGTATGCAGACTTGAATGTAAGGATTGGTATTCATTCAGGTAGTGTGGTTGCAGGGGTTATCGGTAAGAGAAAATTTACTTATGATTTATGGGGAGATACAGTAAACATTGCATCTCGCATGGAATCTCATGGAATTGTTGACGAGATACAAGTAAGCTCTCAAACCGCAGAACTTATCAAGGAAGACTTCGTGGTCAAACCGCGTGGTGATATAGTGATAAAAGGCAGAGGTTTGATGCCTGTCTTTTTGGTAGCTGGAAAACCCTTAGTGCGTCCTATGGCATAGGCATCTGCACAACTTAAAGAAGCCTAAGACTATCTAAATCATCCCGTATTAGTTAAACGGTTAATGACCTGCGTTTGAGGCTTTGCTTGCCCTGCAAGGACGCATGAAGGGGTCAGTGCGGCTAGGCAAGGTTGTGTATTCCAGCGGGTGCGAATCAAGCGATAAATTGATAGTTTTTAGTCTCATGATTTAGTTGCTCACTAATTAAAGGGGGGCCAGTATATCAACAAACACATTGCCTAAGATAAATCGAACCAAGTTCCATTAACTTTCGTTAAGTCGTATTTACTAAAGTAAACGATCTTTGGTTATTGCCGGATTTGTCGGTGATATGACTATGCAGAACAATCCCATCCTAGTTACTATCTGGATTAGCTGATGAAAAAGTGTTTCACACTATTTGAATAAGCCCATGCAATAACGTAGCGATCAAGGCTTGTTTGTACCGGCTTCTTTGTGTGTCCCAAAAAAGCAACTGTGACGTGAGTGTGACGCAGGCATAAAAAAAGCCCTACATTTACATGTAAGGCCTTGATTTACTTGGCTCCCCCGGACGGGCTCGAACCGCCGACCTAAT
>CAZAUB010000428.1:0-2534 GCA_964488195.1 uncultured Methylobacter sp.
CTTCGGAAGGCTTCTGATTCATGGGTTACCTGCCTCGACCCTCTTAAAGTCGATAGTTCCACGCTGGCTACCTTGCCGATTCAAAGCCATCGGTGATATCGAAGAGTGCTCGAATAAAGCGTCGGGGCGTTTCTCCGGTGGCTGGAGTGTTCAGCCCCATCCCAAACGCGGTTAGGATTTCGGCCATGAAGCCTTCGAACTTCCGCAACTGCGCCTCGGGAATCTGGCGATGGTGCAGGTCCATAGCCTCGCGAAAGTCTTGATCAGCGGAATCCAGGTCAACAGACATCGTTCATCCCCTTTCATCATCGGGTATGGATCGGGCCGGGCAAGATCGGCCCTCGACTCCCTCGAAACAAAAAGGTCAGCCCAAACCCTGCGATAAATCCACCTATGTGCGCCATGTAAGCCACGCCGCCTGTGTCCGCTGTGTTGGCAATAGAAGCATAGCCGCTAAAAAACTGCAGAACGATCCAGCCGCCAATGACGACGAGCGCCGGGACTGGGATCACACTCCTGCCCATCAGCACTTTGACCTGTTGTTGCGGGAACATCAAAACATAAGAGCCGAGCACACCGGCGATCGCTCCTGAGGCTCCCAGATTCGGCACGTTTGATCCCATATTAAAAGCCAGCTGGGCAAACGTTGCCGCAATGCCGCACAGTAGATAGAAGATTAAGAACTTGAGATGCCCGAAACGGTCTTCGACATTGTCGCCGAATATCCACAAGTAAAGCATGTTGCCGCCGAGGTGAACCCACCCGGCGTGCATGAACATGGAACTGAAGAGCGTCAGGAAATCACCGGTGGGGTTGGACAGGAACCGGCGAGGCACGAAGGCCCACTGCTCAATAAACGCGTCACCGCCACTCAGCTCTACAAAGAAGAAGAGCACATTTAGGGCGATCAACGCATAAGTGACCACCGGAACAGTCCGGCGAGAGGTATTATCATCACCGATTGGGAGCATGAGATTTTTCTCCTTTTACTCTAGTACAGCCGGGCGGAAGTCCTTCGCGGGTAGACCTGCCGGGTCTCGGAGACCCGGCAGGTCTGGATACCAGTGACGTATTTCTGCCGCACTGTACTAGCCGGGACAAGCTGTCGTCTAGGCCTGACTTTTTGCCTCGGCCTCGAGCCGATCCAACCGTGTGTAGTAATCCCGAATCTCTTTCAGGTGCGCCCATGCGATTTTTCCCGTGAGCACCGGGTCATCATTGGTCACATTGGTCTCCGGGTCAATCGCGCCATGTTCGAGCTCTACCTCGATCCCACGCCGAAACTGCTCTAGGTCGATTTGTGCCCAATCGATCCCGAGTTGCATTCCGATTGAACGAGCTTGCTCAGCCGAGAATTGTCGTTTGTTGCTCACGTGATCCTCACGTTTCTTTATCTGTCTGCCTCAGTTGGCCAGTTTTGTCTTAACCATCTTGGCGCATTCTAGACCGGAAAGCGCTGTCGAACTTTGGCCGCAATCTGGCGATCCGTCATCTTGTCAACCGTTTCAACACCAACGATGCGCCCGCCGAGTCCTTCACTCTCAAGGCGATTTTTGAACTCGACCTTGGCCTCACCCGGACCAAAGATCAGAATAGAGTCTGCCTCACGAATATGCGAGATTACCGCATCGTAGTATTTATTCAGATGGTTCGTAAATCGTCTGTCGCGCATGTCCTCCGCCGTGTCCGCCTGGGCGCCACCAGAAAACCGGACATGCTTCTCTATGTCGGATTCTATTCGTCTCGTTTCTTCTCCTTCATCTGTGAGAATCACAATAACGGTCTCCCGATGGTCAATCCACAGACCGATCACCTTTTTCATCGAAGCCTCCTTCAACGAGAGCCTAACTGACCTTTGCCGCGTCAGTGTCACGCGCTGATTAGGCCGTCCGCGCCGGTAGCCCCTAATCATTCGTAATGATGATTTTCAAGGCGCGCTCCCGCATGGCATTGCCAAACGTGTCGTACGCCTTCATCGCTTCCCTCAATGTGAAATGGCGGGTCATCAAAGGCGCACCCACTCGCCGACTAATAGTGTTGGTTGCCGCCCCGTCGACGGGGCCCGGTCGGGCGGCTGCCATTACCGAAGGCACTCAGCTTGCCTCGATAACCACCCTGATCCGGGCGAGGCTTAGAGGCCTTGCGATTGAGCTCGCCGCCAGCACTTAACCGGCTTTGATAACCGCCGCGCTCCTCGCGCGGCCGAGCCGGATTTACCGTAAGGTCGCGATCATTCATTTTGTAGCCGCTGTACAGGCTGATGGCTTTCTGGGCTTCAGCCGGGGTGGTCATTTCGATAAACGCGAACCCTCTCGACCGGCCGGTGTCGCGGTCTTTGATCAGCGCCACCGACGCGACGGCGCCTGCTTGAGCAAACAAAGTGCGCAAATCCTCTTCGCTCGTCTCATAAGACAGATTGCCTACGTATAATTTGACTTCCATTGCAACACTCCTTGATCCAGCCGTACTTAAAAGAAACAGTGGAGGATTTACAGTTCAAAGGTCGCGCCCTCCAGTCCGGGCGTGACTTGATA
>CAZAUB010000429.1:0-2532 GCA_964488195.1 uncultured Methylobacter sp.
GCTCGACAAAAATCTGGTGCGAATCCCGGTCGGCAAAGCGCACAACCTTATCTTCAATCGACGGGCAATAACGCGGCCCGACGCCCTCGATAATCCCTGAATACAGCGGCGAACGATCCAGGCCGGAACGGATAATGTCGTGGGTTTTACTGTTGGTGCGGGTAATATGACACGGAATCTGCCGGGGATGATGCTCGCGCTTGCCGATAAACGAAAACACCGGCACCGGATCATCGCCGTGCTGCTCTTCCAGCTTGCTAAAATCGATAGTCCGTCCGTCGATACGCGGCGGCGTGCCGGTTTTTAAACGGTCGATCCTGAACGGCAATTCCCTTAAGCGCTCGGCCAACGCAATCGAGGCCGGATCGCCCGCACGACCGCCGCTGTAGTTTTCCAGGCCGATATGGATTTTGCCGCCCAAGAAAGTGCCGGTGGTTAAAACCACGGCTCTTGCAGTAAAATCCAAGCCCATTTGGGTTTTAACACCGGCAACCCGGCCGCCTTCAACAATCAAATCGGACACGGTTTGCTGAAACAAGGCCAGATTGGGCTGGTTTTCCAGCGCTGTTCTTACCGCCTGCTTATAAAGCTGACGATCCGCCTGGGCGCGGGTTGCCCGAACTGCCGGGCCTTTGCTGGCATTCAGGGTGCGAAACTGGATGCCGCCGTGATCGATAGCACTAGCCATCACCCCGCCTAACGCATCGACTTCCTTAACCAAATGGCCTTTGCCTATCCCGCCTATCGCAGGGTTGCAACTCATTTGCCCCAGCGTATCGATATTTTGCGTCAACAACAATGTGTTCGCGCCGCATCTGGCCGAAGCCAACGCGGCTTCCGTACCCGCATGACCGCCGCCAACCACAATCACATCAAAGTCTTTTCTAAATTTCACTAGCGCTATGTACTCTTAAAAAATGGTATATTATTGCTGTGTGGAATCACACAAACTTGTCCTATTATAAGAGGTAAATGATGAAAAAACGTAAAAATCCGCAAGGAACCGATGGTGCTCCCACCCAAAACCCTGTCGCAAAGTACGCGCACCTGTTTAATAAAGCGCAAACTTTTTGCGATAAAAGCAAATACAGCCGCAAAGCAAAACACACAAGGCAGGAGGCTACTCCAATGGTTCCGGGCGGAATTATTGGACTAGCCCCTTGTTTTATCCAATACACCTCGCAGCACTGCTTTTGTATGCATGCCGGATTACTTATCACGGGAATATAACTCATGCCCACCAATCCCAAACTGGATGAAATGCTCATTAAAGCCGTACAAATATCCATGCGCATCGAAGGCTATCAGCCTGCACGCACCGAACAGCTTAGACAACAGGCAAAACAGTTGATGGAGCAAAAAGGTGTCCAAGTATCAGTTCAAAGCAAGTGACATTTATCTGCCAGGCACAGACATCCCTAAAAATCGCTTAGGAATAGGTGATGCTGAACTGTTGCATGAAATTGAAACAAACCTGTTAATAGCGTCCTATAGAATTCAAGTATCAGAGCTACAACCCGATACGCGGTTTGATGAAGCCTATTTTATCGGCTTGCACAAGCACACCTTTGCCAGTCTGTACGATTGGGCGGGAGAATACCGTAGCGAGGATATGAGCAAAGGCGGAAGCCTGTTTTGTTTGGCACAGCACCTCCCTGCACAGATGAAACGGTTATTCCACAATCTGGAGCAAGAGCAGTTTTTGAGGCAAGCCAAAAGTGCGGCTAAGGAACATTTTGCCGGGCGGCTGGCCTACTACCAATGCGAACTGATTGCCCTTCATCCCTTTTATGAACTTAATGGCCGCATCACCCGGCAGTTTTTCGACCTGATTGCCATTGCCAACGGCTATTACCCGATTGACTATAGCCAAGCCCTGAACCAAGACGCTGTTCCCAATTCTTATATTGAAGCGTCGATTGCCTGTGTGCAAAGGGCCGATAATCGTCAATTACAACAATTCATCCTTGATGGACTAACCCGCATGGATGAATCTGAATGAAATCCACCTTTACGCGTGTATTAAACGCCATGGATTTTCACAGGCATGCACAATGCAAGACCTGACATTTCTTTTGGCTACATTGAATTTGCATTTCTAATGTGCCTGCTTTAGCATGAAACTACTTTTGTAGTATTTTATTTCGGAGTGAAGCTATGGGAATGCCGGTACGCATAAACGATGATTTGTACGAACAGGCACGGGCGCAAGCTCAGGCCGAGCGACGCACGATTGCCGGACAAATAGAATTTTGGGCTTTAGTGGGGAGAACAGCCTTGGACAACCCCGATCTGCCGATTGATTTCGTCCGTGACTTGTTGGTTGCCCGTGCAGAAGGGCCGACGCTTGCCACGCCCTTCGTGCCCGAAGGAAAGCGTGATTGATGGCTGATGCCGTTCAAGTACAGCAAAGCGCGATGTTCAAACGGGCTTATAAGCGCTTGCACCCGAATCAGAAAGCCGATGTGGATGATGCGGTAACTGAAATTGTTCGTGACCCAACCATCGGCGAAGCCAAGAAAGGCGATCTGG
>CAZAUB010000430.1:0-2530 GCA_964488195.1 uncultured Methylobacter sp.
AATAGAAAGGGTTTTCTTGAATATCGCTTAGAGGGATTGCGCATATGACTGAACGTCGAGAGATGAGTCGATTTAGTGTGCCGATACTTGTTGTTTTAGAGCAGGGTACCGGGCGAGCCCGCAATCTTAGCGTCACAGGTGCATACTTTCAAACAAATCACTGTTTCAACAAAGTCGACGATATATTGTCTTTTAGCCTCTTTTTCGAGGAATCCGGGGATGATCAGTCGTGGGCGCTACGCTGCTACGGCAAGATTATCCGCACAGAATCGCTCAAGGCAGGCGGCATAGGCATCGCTGTAAAATTTCTGAGAGAATGCAGTGTTGGAAATTTCAATAGCGGCGGATCTATGGACCACGGTCTACAATAACTCAATCCGAACGAAACCACTCTCTAATACAGGGAAGGTGGGGTGCAACGTAACCCGACATTTGTATCTGCCGTTACATCCCTCGCTTGCCGAGTTATGCACGGTGGGCTAACCCAACTAATGGTTGTGCCTGTCTCCCTTTCTGAATCACCATAATGATCTTGCGAAAGGTCTCGCTAGCCATGTGGGGTACGCTTTACGTACCATTGAACGCCGAAAGGTATGCACAGCATACCCTGCAAGACTTAGGCTATTTCACTATCCGTCAGGTAGCAGCCGGGATCTTCAGCCCAGAAATTTCCTGTAGTTTGCGCCGCCCTAACCCGGGTGTTGCCGTTGCAAATCTCTTGATAACGACACCTTGCACAGCGTCCTTCGAGCGGCCGGGGGCGTTGCTTAAGACCTGCCATCAAGGGATCTGTCGTATCCATCCATATTTCTGAAAAGGGTCTCTCTTTTACGTTGCCCAATTCATAATGCCACCAGAACGTGTCGGGGTGGACATTGCCCAGATTGTCGATATTGGCGACATTAACGCCGGAGGCATTGCCGCCCCATTGTTCCAGTTTGGCTTTGATATGCTCGACTTTATCCGGGAAATGCCGGGCTACCCAGTGCAGAAAATAAACCGCGTCGGCATCGTTATTGCCGGTGACAAACTCCCGGTCTTTGCCAGCCTTAAGCCAGTCATAACTGGTTTCAAACAGCAAATCCATCGCGGTTCTGGTCATGGCAAAATGGGCGTCGTCTTTGCGGTTTTTATTGCCGCGACCGCCGTAATTCAAATGCGATAAATAGAATTTGTCGATATGGTTATCATCCATTAACTGCAACATGGCCGGAAAATCCTGCGCGTTATCTTGCGTTAACGTAAAACGCAGGCCGACTTTGATGCCTTTTTCCAGGCACAGGTGTATGCCATTTAAAGCCTGGTCGAAACAGCCTTTTACGCGCCGGAATCGGTCGTGGGTATCTTTGATGCCGTCCAGGCTGACGCCGATATATTGATAATTAATGTTGGCGATTTCATCGATATTATCCGTAGAAATTTTAGTGCCGTTGGTGGATAGTGCGACATAAAAGCCCATGTCCTTGGCGTGGCGGGAAATGTCGAAGATATCGGGATGCAGCAACGGTTCTCCGCCGGATAAAATCAGCACAGGCACTTTAAAGGCTTTTAGGTCATCCATGACCGTATAGATTTCCGGCGTACTCAATTCATTGGGGAAATTAATATCGGTGGATGTCGTGTAGCAATGCTTGCAGGTGAGGTTGCAGCGGCGGATTAGATTCCAGATAACCACCGGAGCCGCAGGTTTGTGCGCCGGTTTTAAGGGGGTCGGGTTTATCAGTTCCCGTAGGGTTTGGGTTAGTCTAAACATAATGTTTAAGTCCTCGGCTGTGTTATTTTACAGTATATATGCTAAAGGGCGACCTGCCGGATCGCCCCTACAATTATCAATAATCGCTCAAATCACCGTAGGGGCGACCGGCAGGTCGCCCTTTTTACTCAATGCGCTGAGGATTTTCCTTGTCCAACGCCCATTTCATTGGATTATTAACAATATACTCACGGGTATGCAATAAATCATCTTCGTTTCTCACGATGTGTTCATAATAATTTCTTTGCCAAACCGGTATGCCGGGCTTGTTACGAATATTATTGATTTGTTTGGTAACGGTGGATTTAAAACCGGCAATGAATGAACTCAGGGATTTTGGTTTTGGGCCTTGGGCGTGGTTTAGGGCGACCGGCCGGTCGCCCCTACGATCAATTAATAGGATTCCGTGGATATGGTTAGGCATTAGCACGAATTCATCGAGTTCAATTTCATCTCTGATGATTTCAGATTTATGCCATTCTTCAATGACTATTTTTCCATAGTTGTTCGGTACCATGAGGCCATTTTGTATTTCCCCGAATAAGCATTCCCTGTTATGGGTACAGAGGGTTATAAAATAAGCGCCATTTTGGCTGTAGTCGTAATGAGTCAGGCGGGTTGGTTTTCTGGTTTTTCTTTGTTGTTCGGTGCGGGCGACTGTTTGGTTTTCATTACGGATGGTTGAACTTATTGTAGGGGCGACCGGCCGATCACCCGTGCGGAAACCGGTTTTTTTCAGAATTTTGGTGCTGTATAAAACATCGCAACCCAGATTAT
>CAZAUB010000431.1:0-2519 GCA_964488195.1 uncultured Methylobacter sp.
TGTTTTATGACATAAATCTGGGCGACTCCCTGTTTAGTTTTAGCTGTTTTAGTAGCCAGCAGGGTGTCAGCTGATTTTTGTGGCGTCGGCATTTTTAACAACATGCCGGAGTGGATGGAATTATTCGCCAAGTGGTTGGCCTGACGGATTGACTGGGGCGTGGTATTGTTTTTATCGGCTATGGATACAAGACTTTCCCCAGCCTTAACTTTGTGTTGACTCGGGATCGTCTGGATTTCATCATGGCGAATTTGTGCTATCGTCTCGGCGTGGTAACGCTTTTGATCGACCCGCTCATCATAGGGCAATTGAGCCAGGTTTTGTTTGAATGATTGCGCCTTGGCAACCGGAATTAACAGGTGATGCGGCCCTTGCGGTGCGGTGCTTGACAGGTTAAAGCCTGGATTTAATTTTAAAAATTCATTAAGCGGCGTGTTGGCCAGCTCTGCGGCTTTGTTTAAATCCAGTTGGGATTTGACATCAACAAGTTCACAGTAAGGTTTATTGGGAATGTGCTGTAAATCAATATTGTATTTGTCGGCATTGGCGAATATTTTGGCTATGGCCAGCAACCGCGGCACGTAGTCTGCCGTTTCTTTGGGCAGATCCAGTGACCAATAATCGGTATCCAGATTAAGGTTTTCATTTTTTTCGATTGCTTTTCTTACATTGCCTTTGCCAAAATTATAAGAGGCCAGGGCAAGATGCCAGTCGCCATCAAATGTCTCGCCCAGATGCTTGAGAAAAGCGGTTGCCGCTTTGGTTGAGGCATAAACATCGCGACGACCGTCGTACCAGGTGTTTTGTTGCAGGCCGTACAGACGACCGGTAGCCGGTATAAATTGCCAGAGTCCTGACGCATCGCTTTTTGAATACGCTTCCGGCAGAAAGGCGCTCTCAACTACAGGCAATAAAGCCAGTTCGCCGGGGATATTTTTGGCTTCGATCTCGTCAAGTATCAAATGCAGATAAGGTTCCGCCCGTTGCTGAACTCTGGCAAGATAGGCGGGGTGTCGTAAGTACCAGTTTAACTCGCGATCAATCCGTTCATTTTGAATGTCGGGCAGCGAATATAGCGATAATAACCGCTCCCAAACCGTATTTTTGTACTTTGAGGGTACATTGTATTTTTGTTTGCCGAATGGATGGAGAGCATGCCTCACATAGCTGTTATCCATTTCGGAGCTGGCAGGCGGCCTGTCGTTGAAAGAGTCTTTTGATGTTGTGGAGCAGCCTGTTACGATTAAAAAGATCAATACTAATAAAAATTTAACTGATCTGTTAAAGTTAACGCGCATCATCTAAGCCTTTTAAGAATGAAGTTTATTATTAAGATGTTACCATTATAGCTTGTTTTTATTGAAAATCATCAAAGTCAGATAGTGTAGAATTCGGACATGAAACGTAATTTCTTATTTGCATGGTATCAAACCCCGAGAGGCAAGCTGCTGCAACAGCTTGAAGCCGACTATTTACAGCGGTCTATTACCGTCAGTTGCCAACAAACCATCTTGCAGATTGGCGGCTTGGGCTGGGAAAGTGAATTTATCGACTGTACTTTATATAAGAATTTTACGGTACTCGATGCCAAAAGCCTGGGCTGCAACAAGGCGAGAAAAATCCAGGCCAAATCCTACAGCCTGCCCTTGCAAAGCAACTGTGTCGATATGATTATAATCCCGCATTTGCTGGAGTTTGATGCCTTTCGATTCCAGACCATGCGTGAAGTGGAGCGGGTTTTGAAGCCGGAAGGCCTATTAATCGTGCTGAATTTCAATCCTTGGAGCCTATGGGTCAGATACCAGTATTTGTGGGATAAAAGAATGGCCGATTCATGGGGCGGGCACTTTATTTCCCGCTCACGGGTTTTGGACTGGCTAAAATTATTGAATTTTGAAGTCACCGTATCATCCGAGTTTAATCTGGATACGGTCAAGTCGACGCATGGGAAATTCATCACCCGAGGGCACTCGCTCACCTCGACCGCCTATGCGATCAAGGCGATCAAACGCCGTTACAATCTGATTCCGTTAACCCCGGTACAAGCGCTCAATCCCCGTTTGATTTTGGCAAACTCGCTTAACTCACCGACAACACAGATAAACAGACATGACTGATCACGTCATTATTTACACCGACGGCGCCTGTAAAGGCAACCCTGGGCCGGGCGGCTGGGGCGTTATACTCAGCTATAAGGGAACTGTTAAGGAGCTCTTTGGCGGCGACCCCGACACCACCAATAACCGTATGGAGTTGATGGCGGCAATCCAGGCGCTGGAAACGTTGACCAAACCCTGTGCCGTGCGGATCAATACCGATTCGAAATATGTATTGCAAGGCATTACCGAATGGATGATCAACTGGAAAAAACGCGGTTGGAAAACCGCCTCCAGGACACCGGTTAAAAATGAAGACCTGTGGCGCAGGTTGGATGCCGCGATTCAACGGCACAATATCGAATGGTTTTGGGTGAAAGGCCATTCAGGCCATAAAGATAACGACCGGGCGGATGAGCTGGC
>CAZAUB010000432.1:0-2512 GCA_964488195.1 uncultured Methylobacter sp.
GAGCTGGTTTTTTATCCGACGCTTGTTGAACAATGATGTAAGAGGCGATATATTGCGGATAAACATCTATGTGCATAGGAGGATAAGTAATGAGCGAGGCAGTTCGTTGGACGATCAAGGTTTCTCCTGAAACCGATCTTTCACTACGTGGATTTTTGGGTGCTCAAGGTATGAAAAAAGGCGATCTATCCAAATTTGTCGAGGACGCGGTACGTTGGCGAATGTTGGATCGCACGGTGCAAGCCATTAAAGACCGCAATCAGGACATTTCAGTCGAGATGATGGAGGCGATGATTGACGAGGCCGTTCGGGATGTTCGCGCCGAGATGCGTAATCAAATTCCTTGAGGGTTTGTGATGCGCGTTGTTCTCGACACAAACATTTTGCTTTCAGCATTGATAACACGGGGAACGCCGCCAGACCGGCTTTATGAAGAATGGCGACATGGCCGTTTTGACTTGGCTTCCTCGGAACAACAATTGGAAGAGTTGAATCGGGTTTCTCGCCGCCCCTTTTTCTTGACCAGACTTAAGCCTAGCGAGGTTGGGCGAATGATCAATGATATTCGGCGCTTGGCTGTGATGTGTGATCCGCTGCCATCGGTGACTCTCTCCCCTGATCCTGATGACGATTTTTTGTTGGCAGTGGCTCAGGTAGCGGGAGCAGATTATCTGGTAACCGGAGACAAAAATGATTTGCTGGCTCTCAATTCTCATGGTTGTACCCGGATTATCACAGCCAGAGAGATGGTGCAGCTGCTGCGATGACAGCCTCGGCGGATGAAGGGCAGGTGCGGCTTGTCGCACCTAAAACGTAGTGATATTAATATGAGAATCACGAAAAATGCAGAACCAGATGTGCCTCGATCCTTGGCACAACCTAATTATGTTTTATCTTTTTATTCGGCCTAATCAATGAAATCCATTATTTCTTTTCTATTTCTTGCAACGCTGGTAGTCTCCGGCTGTGCCAATGACGCGACTGTAAAACCCGCAGACGATGCTCAACCTAAGCACGCGCATCATCACTCTGCCGAAGCAAAAGGCGCTTGCGCCGATGCCAAAGCATTGCCCTCAAACACATGTGCTGAAACGATAAGCGCCGCTTTCGACGGCAAGGGTGTGTTATGGATTACCTGGTCGAGCAATGACCACGTTTACGTGCAGTCATCGGACGATAAGGGCTTAAGCTTTACCGCGCCGGTGATGGTCAACTCCGTCGCCGAAAAAATAGAAGCCAAAGGCGAATATCGTCCGAAAATAAAGCCGGATGTAAAAGGCAATATTTATTTAACCTGGACGTTGAAGCTGGAAGGCCGCCATAGCGGCCATATCCGCTTTAGTCGCTCGACTGACGGCGGCCGGCATTTTTCCGCGCCGGTTACCGTCAACGATAATCTGGACATCATCAGCCACCGCTTCGACAGCATGGCGATCGGCAAAAACGGCGAAATCTTTATCGCATGGCTGGATGCCAGAGACTTTGAAGCGGCAAAAAAAGCAGGCAAGCAATTCGAGGGCTCTTCGCTGTATTACAGCTGGTCGGACGATGGCGGTCAGCATTTTTATCCCAATAAAAGAATCGCTACCCATACTTGCCAGTGCTGCCGTTTGGATACCGCGATAGCGCCGGACAACACGCCGGTCATCACCTGGCGGCATGTTTTCGAAGGCGGCATACGCGATCATGCGCTGGTTAAATTCAACGACTGGAATACCCCCGGCGATACCCACCGTTTAGGCCGGGACAACTGGAAAATCGATGCCTGTCCGCATCACGGCCCCGGTCTGTCGATTTCCGATTCCGGCATTTATCACGCGGTATGGTTCAGCAATTCCCCCATCAGTCAGGGCCTGTTTTATGCCTACTCGACCGATGCCGGACGACATTTTTCCACGCCGGTTAACTTCGGCAAAGAAGGCGCAGGCCATCCGCATGTGCTGGCTTTAGGTTCGCGGGTCAATGTGGTTTGGCAGGAGTTCGACGGTACCAACAATGTTATCAAGCTGATGAAATCCACCGACGACGGCAAAAGCTGGTCGAAGCCCGAAGTGATTGCCCAAACCGCCCAGTCCGGCGATCAGCCTTTCCTGGTCAGCGACGGGCAGACGATCTATCTTTCATGGAAAACGCAGCAGCAGGACTATCAATTAAAACCTATTGATGAGTAGGCTCGTGGGATGGGCTAAACAACGTGCAGTCCAATCTACCAAAAGAATTGTCCACGAAAGACACGAAAAGCACGAAAAATCCCATAACATGATACTTTCGATTTTACGCTGGTTCCCCAAGCTCCAGCTTGGGAACCCAGATAACGAAGCTCTCGGCAACCGCTCCTGCGTTGCTCTACCTCCTGCATCCATGCAGTCGTAGCTTCGCGAGACTGGAAGCTGGAGCTTCCCGCACTGAATTTCCAAGCTGGAGCTTGGGAACTAGCACGCAGTAAAATCCTTAACTTAATGGCAGAGATCCCACCGGTCTGAATGATTTAAAAATTAATTATGTTCCCAAA
>CAZAUB010000433.1:0-2497 GCA_964488195.1 uncultured Methylobacter sp.
TGATACAGGGCATCATGATGCTGTCCGCATTAGCAGCAATCGGTTACTGGGTTCTACTTCTGTTTTGGAATTAGTTATGAAAACTTTTCCTATCAATGGCGCTGGATTAGGGTTACGCCGAGAGCTTTTACCCTCACTGGAATCAGGCGTTCCCGATGTGGTTAGTTTTTTTGAAGTGTCTCCAGAAAATTGGATAGATATTGGCGGTAGGCTGGGCAAAATATTTCGTTCTTACACGGAGCGGCACACCTTTGTGGCCCATGGTCTTTCGCTATCCATAGGTGGTCCTGCGCCGTTAGATGTGGCGTTTTTACAGCGTATGAAGGTTTTTCTCGATGAGCATAATTTCGCGCTCTACACCGAACACTTAAGTTTTTGCAGTGATGCGGGTCATCACTACGACCTTTACCCCATCCCCTTTACTGAGGAATCGGTGCGCCATGTTGCTGACAGGATGCGTCTGGCTCAAGACATTCTTGAACGCCCGATTGCGTTGGAAAACGCCTCTTATTACGTCAAGCCGCCGTTAGCGGAAATGGACGAATTAACTTTTATCAACACGGTATTGACTGAAGCCGATTGCCCTTTTCATTTGGATGTGAACAATATTTATGTCAATAGCCTTAATCACAACTACGATGCCGCCGACTTTTTAAAAGGCTTGAAGGGTGAACGGATTGTTTATGGGCATGTTGCTGGTCATGATCTGGATAAGTCGGGAATGATTATCGATACCCATGGGCAAGCAGCTTGCGATCCCGTTTGGCAATTATTGGAACTGGCTTACCAGACATTCGGCGTGTTCCCGACCTTATTGGAACGGGATTTTAATATACCACCGTTAGCTGATTTGCTTGTGGAAGTCGAGCATATTTCCGCATTGCAACATCGTTTCGGAGAAAGCTCATGATGGCTTTTCAAGATTTACAACGGCAATTTTTAGCGCATTTGCGCAACCCCGAGCTACAGTCTTTACCTACAGGTTTTGATCAGCGAGGCGTCGGCGTGTATGTTGATTTACTGTACAACAAATTCAACGACAGCCTAACAACATGCTTCCCCGTCACCTATGCGATTTTGGGTGAAACGGCATGGCAGCGATTGCTGAAAGACTTTATCGCCGAACATCGTTGCCTGTCGCCTTATTATCGGCAAATTCCCGATGAGTTTATGTTGTATCTACAAAATGAACGTCAGGTTATAAACAATCTTCCATTTCTGTCCGAACTGGCGCATTTTGAATGGATAGAGCTGGTGCTATCGATTGCAGAGGCAGAGCCTGTCGTGGCTGAAACACAGACTGATACACACATATTGGACGCCGTGTTGGTGTTTGCTCCGGTCATGAAGCTGTTGCATTACGTTTGGCCGGTGCAACAAATCAACCAGACGCATCAACCTGATGAACCTCCATCGGTCGCCACGCATATTCTTGGATTTCGCGATGCCGCCGACCAAGTGCAGTTTATCTCCCTCAATCCGGCGACCGCCAGCTTATTAATGCACTTACAAAACGGACATACGGCAACGCAGGTATTGCAAGAGTTGGGTAAAGACTTAAAGCCTTCAGAACTATCAAACCTGATGCTGTTTGGTAAAAATATTCTGGCCGATTTGCATCGCCAGGGCGCAATTATCGGTATCAATATCCTTTGACTATTTAAAAAAGTACATCCACTATGAATGATCATTCTTTATCCGACCATAACTGCGCTGCTTGCGTAATTTCTTCGGCGATAAGCCGCGTCTGCGCTTTTCCTGGTGAACTGTCCCGATGGTTCGATAGCAATGCGAAAGATTTGGCACCGTTATCGCTGAGGTTACTATTGGCTTATGAATTCGGCGATGCTGGGTTGGAAAAGCTTAACGGCGACAATTGGTTTGCTGATTTGGCGTTTCCGTTTCCGGTGAACCTGTTGCCTGTCGATCTCAGTTGGACACTAGCTACCGGCTTGGAGATTATTGCGCCTGTAGTAATGATTCTGGGTTTGGCGACTCGTTTCTTCAGCTTGGCATTAATGCTATTGACTCTGGTGGCAATTGCCGCCGTACATTGGCCCGCCGAATGGCACACTCTTACCGAGCTGTGGAAAGGCTACGCCATTACCGATCAGGGCTACGGGAATTACAAACTGCCGCTGATGTATGTACTGATGTTGTGTTCGCTGATATTGAGCGGTAGTGGTCGTATAAGCGTCGATGCTTGGTTTAAATCACAACGACAGTCCGTCAATCGCTAACTTAACCTTTCACAATCAACGTTATGTATATATTTATGTGCTGCATGGATTAAAGACATGGATACCAAATGAGTGAGTGGATAATCGTAACAAGAAGACTGTTTATCACATTATTGATGGTTTTTACAACTCAGAACCTGCTTGCTGAATCTACGCTGATGATGGGTGAATTCAGTCGTAACCGCCTAGACGGCTGGGAGCGTAAAAGTTTTAAAGGCGAAACCCGTTATCAATTGCAAACCCTGGATGGCGTCATG
>CAZAUB010000434.1:0-2489 GCA_964488195.1 uncultured Methylobacter sp.
TATTGACCAATTCCTCACTGATTTGCGCGAATAAATCCTTTTCCCGGCGACGCGCCTGTTTAAACTTGTCCAATGATTGTTGCGTAGCTGGTGTGCTTAGAAGCTCGATTAATGCTTTAGCGGACGAACGTGCGGACTCGGCACTGGCTTCAAGCAAGCCATAGAATTTATCGCCTTTGCCGAAGATGGTTTGCAATGAGAACATAGTGTTTCCTTATTTATGAGCCATAAGGCTTTTATTATTTTTATTCGTTAATTATCGCATAACAACGTTCTCAAGGTTGTTAAACATCAAAAGTTCTGAGTTGAATCCGCCCTGCATAAATTAAGGGTTTACTTAGGTGCGGAAACGAGGCTGCGGTCTAAGCGAATGACTACGGCTAATTAAAATTGAGCAGGGGTTACTCAGTAAAAAACTCGGTATGTGCAAACAGGCCAGTTGTCGGAGCATTGAGCAAACGATCTTGCTGTTGACGATATTACCTGCGGCGAGCAGTGAATTGTTGGGCTTCATTGCATCCGGCAATTGCTCCCGGCATTGCTCTACCTCCTGTATCCATGCAGTCGTCAGCCCAACCTACGGCCTGCTGATAAAGCAGACATGACTGTCAAAACTCGGCATCATGATAAACATTCTGCACATCATCCAGATCGTTCAACAGATCTAAAAACCTTTCAAATAGCGCAATATCATCACCGCTAATCGTGGCGACGCTTTTTGGCAGAAATTGAATCTCGTCCACCTCAAAATCAATCTCCCCGAAAGCATCCGATAAGGCTTGTTTGGCTTTGAAGTAGTCGGCTTGCGGCGCAAACACGGTGATTTTTCCATCATCGTTTTCAATGTCGCTAACGTCGACATCGGCCGAGAGTAAGGCCTCAAGCACAGCGTCCTCATCAGCATGTTTAAACGCCAAAATAGCAGCATGGTCAAACATGTGGCTGACCGTGCCTTGCGTGCCGATTTTACATTTTGTTTTGGCAAAACACTGGCGCACATCGCCAAAAGTACGGTTAGGGTTATCGGTCAGGCAGTCGATTATCACTTTGCAATTGCCTGGGCCATAGCCTTCATAACGCGCCGGCGCAAAGTTTTCGCCAGCGCCGCCTTTAGCTTTGTCGATTGCTTTCTCAATGACATGGGTGGGCACTTGGTCTTTCTTGGCGCGCTCAATCACCCCCCGCAATGCTAAATTTCCAGCCGGGTCAATGCCTCCCGATTTAGCGCTTACATATATTTCTCGGCCATATTTGCTGTAGACCTTTGCCTTGGCATCGGATGTTTTTGCCATAGACACTTTACGGTTTTGATAGGCTCTACCCATTTTGCTGTTGCTCCAATGATAATAATAAAGTAGCGGATTTTACAGATAAGTATTTGCATAGGAAACTTATGAATTAGCTAACAAATCATTCAACTCGGGCTGGCGTGATTAAGTCTAGCCATCCGTTTAATTTAAACAATATTTCGATGTTGGAAACATCAAATCAGGGACGAGTGCGATTTTGAAAGACATGTTGACTATATTCACTATAATTCCGTCAAGCATGGCTATGTCAAACGGCCGATTGATTGGCCGTTTTCAACATTACATCGGCATGTGCAAACAGGCGTGTTGCCGGAGCATTGGGCGAACGGTCTTGCTGTTGAAGATATTACCTGCGGCGAGCGGTGAAGTGTTGGGCTTCATTGCATTCGGCAATTGCTCCCGACATTGATTTTCCGTAATTTTGATCGTTCAAAACATAGCTGTGCATCCAACCGAGGAGATATTTTATGGTCGACAGAAGACACTTTATCAAGAAGTCCGCAGGCAGCCTGGCGGCGCTCGGCGGCTTAGCTTTGTTGCAACGATCAGGCCTTGCAACTTCTGCGGGTGCGGAGGAATCAACGATCCTGGATACTCTTCCCGGCAAAGAGGCGCTGATCAAAAAAACTTACCGTCCTCCCAATTACGAAACACCCATCAATTATTTCGATGCGCCTTTTACTCCCAATAACCGCTTCTTTGTGCGTTACCATAACGCCGTCATTCCCGAGATAAAAATCGGCGAATGGCGGCTGCGCATAGGCGGTGATGCCGTTCGCACTCCGTTGGAACTCAGCCTTGAACAATTGCGCAGGGATTTCAAACAAGTCGAAATCGCTGCCCTTTGTCTATGCTCCGGTAATCGCCGGGGGGCGTTTCAACCGTCTGTTCCCGGCGTACAGTGGGGTTCCGGTGCGATGGGCAATGCGCTCTGGCGCGGCGTTCGCCTGAAAGATGTGCTCGCGGGGGCCGGAATCGACAAATCCGCCCTGGAAGTGAGCCTGGCCGGCGCCGATTCCGGCGTACTGCCAACAACGCCGGACTTTGTCAAAAGCCTGCCGCTGGCGAAAGCGCTGGATGAGAATACCCTGATCGCCTTCGAGATGAACGGCGAGCCTTTGCCTCACTGGAACGGCTTTCCTGCCCGTCTGATCATTCCCGGCTGGACCGCCACCTATT
>CAZAUB010000435.1:0-1161 GCA_964488195.1 uncultured Methylobacter sp.
CGCAAGATAGACGACACACGCATCCGGGCCCATCTTGACGAAGGCAAGGTGGTGGTTGTGGCGGGTTTTCAGGGCGTGGACGAACACGGCAATATCACCACGTTGGGACGCGGCGGGTCTGACACCACGGCGGTGGCGCTGGCGGCAGCGTTAAAAGCCGACGAATGTCATATTTATACCGACGTTGATGGCGTGTACACCACAGATCCCAGAGTGGAGCCGAAAGCCCGCAGACTGGATAAAATTACGTTTGAGGAAATGCTGGAAATGGCCAGCTTAGGCTCAAAAGTATTGCAGATCAGATCGGTAGAATTTGCCGGAAAATATAACGTTGCGTTACGCGTATTATCATCATTTAAAGACGGTAAGGGTACGCTCATTACCTATGAGGAATCACAAGTGGAAAGTGCTTTAATTTCAGGAATCGCGTTTAATCGGGATGAGGCTAAATTAACCATCACCGGTGTGCCTGACTTGCCGGGGGTTGCGTTTAAAATTCTGGGGCCGATTGCCGATGCCAATATCGAAGTCGATATGATCATCCAGAATATTGCCGATGATGCGACTACGGATTTTACCTTTACGGTGCATCGCAATGATTATCAGCGGGCGAAAACCTTGCTGGATAAAACCTGCGCTGAACTGGGGGCCAGGAACGTTACCGGTGACGACAGCATCGTCAAAGTGTCTATTGTGGGAGTAGGCATGCGTTCCCACGCAGGCATTGCCAGCACCATGTTTAAGGCGTTGGCCGATGAAGGCATCAACATCAGGATGATTTCAACGTCCGAGATTAAAATATCAGTTGTCGTCGATGAAAAGTATCTAGAGCTTGCAGTCAGGGCGCTGCATGCCGCATTTAAATTAGATCAGGAAGTGGAATCTTAAACTTTATTTGTAAGAAAAAGCTGCTATAATTGCGCGTCTTGGTTGGATGCTGTTTAAGAACAGTACGCTTTTAACATATATAGGGAGTAGCCATGCTTATCTTGACTCGTCGGGTAGGAGAGACTTTGATGATTGGTGATGAAGTTACAGTCACTGTTCTTGGAGTCAAAGGAAATCAGGTTCGCATAGGTGTTAACGCACCCAAAGAAGTCTCTGTACACAGGGAAGAGATCTACGAAAGGATCAAAAAAGAACAGAATGGGCCTGCTGGCT
>CAZAUB010000435.1:1261-2477 GCA_964488195.1 uncultured Methylobacter sp.
TTTGCATCTTAACATCGTTAGGTAAAAAGGATTTATGTTAGTTTTTTGGGAGGTTTCCTCTCAAAATTATCTCTAGGCACAAGGCTGTAGCTTAAAGGGATATACCATCTATTTGGAGAGTTGGCCGAGAGGCTGAAGGCGCTCCCCTGCTAAGGGAGTATGGGTTTTATCGCCCATCGAGGGTTCGAATCCCTCACTCTCCGCCATTTTCTTTGTTTTTTAAACAAGTAATTTGTCAGAAATTCCTGATTTTCCTCTCTACCGCGCTTGTGGCGTGAAATTTATTGTCTACGATCTGGTGTGACCGGTGGCGTTGCTCCGAACACATGGTCGGCCAGTGGCCCGCCAAACGGATTAACCATTGATCCAAATAGCGGTTTAGTGTCCGGTCAGCCTACTACGGCAGGAACATTCAATAGTGTCAGCATAACGGTTACTGATAGCACAACTGCGTTTAGTACGGCTTCCAACGTCAGCATTGTCATAGCGGCGGCTTAAAATATATCACCACGAAGAGCACGAAGTTTTATATTTTTCTTCGTGTCCTTCGTGTCTTCGTGGTGAAAAAAAGTCAACCTGCCAACCGGTCTTTCCATTCGGCGATTTTTATTCTCAACTCATCAATATTAACCGTAGTCAGATGGCGCTGCTTTAACAAGCGTTTGCCCGCTACCCAGACATCGGTGACTTGCTGACGGCTGGCGGCATACACAATCTGCGAAACCGGGCAATATAACGGTTGGGTTTCCAGATGAGATAAATCAATGGCGATCACGTCGGCAGCTTTGCCGATGCTTAACGAGCCGATTTCATTGTCCAATCCTAATGCCTTCGCGCCGTTGATGGTCGCCATGCGCAGGGCGGTCATGGCTGGAATGGCGCTGGCGTCACCGGCAACGGCTTTGCCGAGCAGCGCCGCAGTGCGCATTTCGCCGAACATATCCAGGTCATTGTTGCTGGCCGCGCCGTCGGTACCCAACGCTACATTGATGCCTGCGGCGATACATTTGGCAACCGGGCAAAAGCCGCTGGCCAGTTTTAAATTGGACTCGGGGCAATGCACGATATGAGCGCCGGATTCTGCAAACCGGGCGATTTCGTCATCGGTTAACTGGGTCATGTGTACCGCTATGAACGACGGATCGATCAGGCCGAGGTCATGCAATCTTTGCAAGGGCCGCTGTCCGGTTTTTTCCAGTTCCTGTTCGATTTCATG
>CAZAUB010000436.1:0-2470 GCA_964488195.1 uncultured Methylobacter sp.
AGCCCGCTGTCCATTCGCTTAGGCAGGAACGGCCGGTTTATCGGCTGCACCAACTATCCTGAATGCTCCTATACCCGAAACCTGAACGATGACGCAGGCGCTACCGATGAACCCGAAATTGTAGAAGGCCGAGTCTGCCCTAAATGCGAATCGCCTTTAGTGATCAAGACCGGGCGCTACGGCAAATTTATCGGTTGTAGCGGTTATCCCAAATGCAAGCATATCGAGCCGTTGGAAAAACCAATGGACACCGGCGTTGAGTGCCCGCAATGCAAAAAAGGCAACATCCTTAAACGCAAGTCCAGGAATAGCAAAATATTTTATTCCTGCTCGGAATATCCAAAATGCGATTACGCATTATGGAATGCGCCGATAAAAGAAAGCTGCCCGGAATGCGCGTGGCCTATTTTGACCGTCAAAGAAACCAAAAGACGCGGCGTGGAAAAGGTTTGTCCGCAAAAAGACTGCAAATATGCAACGCCGTATGAAGGCGATCCAGCGGATGTGCAGGGGCCTAAAGAGCCTGGAACTTTGTAGGGGCGAATTCATTCGCCTTTGGCTTGGGAACCAACTCAACCACACCGCCGTCATTCCGGCATGGACTGCCCGAATCCACGACTGCATGGATGCAGAAGGTAGAGCAACGCAGGAGCAGTTGCCGAGAACACAAGGATGTGAAAAATAGATCAAAAAATGGTCAACTGGTCGCATGAACACACAACAAGACATCCGCTGGAAACAACGCTTTGATAATCTGCAATCGGCTTATCAAAGGCTACAACACGCCGTACAGGCCAACGCGCAAACTCCCAACAATGACCTGATCCAAATGGCCCTCATCAAGGCATTTGAAATGACGTTTGAACTGTCATGGAAAACCATGAAGGACTACCTCAAGTACAACGGCATCGACGTGAAGCTGCCGCGAGAAATCATCAAACAGGCTTTTGCCAATGACATCATCATTGATGGACAGCTGTGGATAGACATGCTCGAAGATCGCAACCTGATGGCCCACACCTACGATGAAACTCGCGCACTCAAGGCAGTGAGTCACATTTGCCAGCGTTATATGGAAGGGCTGGAACAACTTCATCAATACCTGTTCGCAAGGTTGGCCTGATGTTTGGTTTAAGCTTGGAGACATTGGCAGCCATCAACACTTGCCTGCAACAATACCCCGAAATTGTCTGGGCCAAAATTTACGGCTCGCGCGCCAAGGGCAACTACGAACGCGGCTCGGACATCGACTTGGCCTTCAGCAGCCCCACCGACTACTCGGCGGATTTGCTCGAAGCGCTGGATAATTTGCCCACCCCTTACCTGTTTGACGTAACGCATTACGAAAGTCTGAAACACGAAGGCTTGAAGGCGCATATAGATCGCGTCGGAGTAGTGATTTATCAGCGGGGTGAATTGAATGAAGTATTGATGGCGTGATGGGTGAGTTTCATGTATATCAAAGAACAAGCAACTTAGCCACACAAACTCAAAAATGCCCTATCACTCCCTGTTCAAAATAAAAAACGCCGTCCGTCACATCAAAGCCGGAGCAGTAATTGCATACCCCACAGAAGCGGTCTACGGCTTGGGCTGCGACCCGCTCAACGAAGATGCGGTCATGACACTGCTCGACATCAAACAGCGCCCGATAGAAAAAGGCCTGATTCTTATCGCCTCATCGCTGGAACAACTGCGCCCCTACCTCGTTTTAGATCAAACCATCATAGATCGCATAACACACACCTGGCCCGGCCCAGTCACCTGGGTTATTCCGGCCCAGCCCTGGGTGCCGAAATGGCTAACCGGCGAACATGACTCACTGGCCGTCAGAGTGACAAATCACCCGATAGCCCGCGACTTATGCGCCCAATTCGGCAGCCCGCTGGTATCCACCAGCGCCAATTCCACTACCCGGCCCGCCATCAAAGAATCGAGAAAACTGTTAAAAACCTTTGCCGATACCGATATTTTTATCGTTCATGGCAAAGTCGGCGAGCTAGCACAGGAAACCGCTATTTATGATGCAGTGAACGGAAAGCGGTTGCGTTGATTCTGAAAAAGTCGATTGATCCACGAAAGACACGAAATAAATCAGCTCGTACGAAGCGCATCACTCGCCAATGTTCTTATTCTTTTGTTCTTTTATAAACTGTTCGGTTTCTTTTAAAAACTGCTTTGTTTCATCAATGCTTTTTTCTATTATTTGCTCATGAATCTTATTATTGTTTATATAGCTAACTCCTTCGACTATTATTTTATTCCATCCAAAAACAACAACTAACATAAATATTGTATTTATAAAATACAACCAGCTGTGTTTTCTTTGTGTGGTTAAAGGGTTAGTAACTATGATTATTACAATTGTTAGGTTTAATATTAAAATTGCTATAAGCTGTATCATATTAATTTAAGCCCTGTACGCTACGCGTACCTTTTTGAGATTTGACTGACAGGAAAACTTTGGAAA
>CAZAUB010000437.1:0-2467 GCA_964488195.1 uncultured Methylobacter sp.
AACAGCTTAGTCGCTGCCTTGTCGGCTAAATCCATTTTATTAGCGACCAGCACATCGGATAAGGCGATTTGATCGACAAAGTTTTCGTGCGACGTATAGCGGCTGTCGCTTAACTTTCTCGGATCAACCAAACAGATACTGGCGCGCATATCCAGCACGGTTTGAAAATACCCTCCGGCGAGCATATCCAATACCCGCTTTGGGTGGCCTAAACCGGTTGGTTCAATGAGCAAACGATCCGGTTTGACTTCCGTTAACAAGCGATTAACGGCAACCTGAAAAGGCAGTCCCACCGCACAACACAGACAGCCCCCGGCTACTTCCCTGACTATCGCTTCTTGAGCGGCGAAGATGGCGCCGTCAATGCCGACTTGTCCAAACTCATTGACCAATACCGCCCATTTTTCGTCAGCCGGTTTTTGTTTAAGCAGATGAAGAATGGCTGTGGTTTTACCGGCGCCAAGGAAACCCATCACCATATTGGTTGGGATATTGGTAAACTTTCGGGACACTTGGGCTTAATCCCTGTAGGCATAAAGCTGTAGAGACGCGCACATCGTGTCTCTATAGTTTAATTTAAAAGAAACGGGAAAACGTGTCAATTTCCTCGCGAGACGTTCGATAGTTATTAACAGGAGCATGAGAATCTTCATAACCCATTGCCATACCGCAAATGAGAATGACCTTGTCAGGATAGCCCAATGTTTCTTTGATAATCTTCGGATATTCAGCTAATGACGCTTGTGGGCAAGTTGCTAACCCCTCTTCAATGGCTGCCAGCATGACTGATTGCAAAAACATGCCATAATCCAAAAATGAGCCTGTTGCCATATCGGAATCCATAAAGAAAAGAAGCATGATAGGCGCATCAAATGCCCTGTAATTTGCAACCCATTGCTCTATCTGTTTTTCTTTGTCATCTCGATTGATTTCGAGTGCGGTATAAAGCTGGAGGCCGCAAGCCTTACGTCTTGTCTTATAAGGCTCATGCCATTCACACGGATAATATTGATAATCCATTCGCCCCTTTACGCCGCTTCGATATGCATTTTCCAAACGTTGCTCCAAGAGTTTCTTTTTTTCACCTATAACCACGGCAACTTGCCAAGGCTGGGTATTCACTCCAGAAGGGGCCTGTTTGGCGGCATTTAAAATACGTTTTATTTTCTCTACATCGACAGTTTTGTTTAGAAAAGCACGCGTGGATTTACGCTTTGCTAAAGCTTCCGAGACTTTCATAGGCTACTTTTTCACTTCTGAGAGCCCTCGGCTAAGTGGGCATCAACGGGAGATTCGAATGCAATGAAAAGAACACACGGCCCGGAGTCGGTGCATGAAGCCTTGTGCGGAGCTTTAATCGGCCCATACGCGTAAGTACCTGGCTTTAGAACTGAAGGGCTGTGTCCACTATATTCGATGCGAAGTTCTCCAGAAACAAGGATCATGCGCTCAGCTGAAGAATGCCAATGGGACGGAATGGTGTAGTTCGCCGGTACCTTGAGGAACACATCCGCGTTGGGTTTGGCAGGGTCGCCGTGAAGGACGGCGATCTCGCACCCCTTGGGAAAAAGTGGTGGGCATGAACCCCACTTGAGCTGAGCATCGTCAAAGGCAAGGGTGTGCGGTTTTTCGGATGCTACTTCTGCCCCCGCAGAGGTATTGGAGAGACTGATTGCCTTAGAAGGGGGCGGCGGTGTATAGATATTATCTAAATCCTTGTCGATTTTAACGGCAAGACTTTCGACACCTTTTAGCGTTAGTTTTTTATCGCCGCCTTTTGTCTCTGAAATATAATTACCAATTAATTGGCCGTCCTTAACCCTGACTAAATGCCCCATAATATAAGCGAATAAATAACTTGGTTTATGCAGTCTACCAACCAATACATAATCAGCGCCTGCTTTGTTAGCGAGTTCTGCGGCAATATCGCTGTGGTCAAAAAGATACCCAAAACCGCTGTTGGCTTCGTGTTGAGCATTTAAGTCAACAGCAATGATCTTATAGCCCGCTCTTTTTAATTCACCTTCTAGCATAGCCTTTATACTCGCCGTTCTTTCAATTTCAGCAGGTATTCGGGGGGCAAGGGTGACATCATTTAATTCAAAATCCAATATAGCGATGCTTGTTTCAGCAAATACGCCAACACTGAACAGGCATAAAAATAATATGCCAAACATGTGACATAATCCTGCATTGTTTCTAGGGTTCATAATAAAATCACACTGTATCTTGTTGAAAAAAATATCATCGGTAACACCACCATTAATTGTTTCATCATATTCATTTTATAGCCGCTAGTAGAGTAGCGAATAAATGTAAGTCCGTAACCTGATATTTGCCCGTAAAAGTCGGGCAATTTGCCCGGTCTTCCTGCGGCCCCTATTCCAGTCCCGGTATTCAAGCTTAAAATGCTCTAAAAAATGAATAATTTCCGACGCTGAATTGTCAGCAAAGTATCTAACTGAAG
>CAZAUB010000438.1:0-2464 GCA_964488195.1 uncultured Methylobacter sp.
GGCGACTGGTTTGCCAATATCGGCACCGAAAAATCGAAAGGCACAAAAATACTCAGCATCAGCGGCGATTGCGCACATCCCGGTATCTACGAATATCCGTTTGGTACCACGGTTCAGACTGTTCTGAATGATTGCGGGGCGGACGATGTGTTGGGCGTACAGGTCGGCGGGCCGTCGGGCACCTTTATTTCCAATCAGGAGTTCGACCGCAAGCTGGCTTTTGAAGATTTGGCCACCGGCGGATCGTTCATTATTTTTAACTCCAGTCGTAATATTCTCGACATGGTTCATAACTTCACGCATTTTTTCGCCCATGAAAGCTGCGGATTTTGTACGCCGTGTCGGGTCGGCACGGCGTTACTGAAAAAACAGATCGATAAAATTGTCGAAGGTCATGGCTCGGCGGGCGATATTGTTGCGCTCGAAGAACTGTGCCAGTTGGTTAAAAACTATAGCCACTGCGGCCTCGGACAAACTGCCGCGAACCCGATATTAACAACGCTGGAACGCTACCTTGGTTTGTACGAAAGCCGATTAAAAGAAATCAGTTTTGAACCGGGATTTGATTTGGATGGCGCGCTGGAAACAGCACGGCGCATGGCCAGTCGCAATGATGCCGGTGCGCACTTGGCTCAGACGGAGAGCGAACATGAGTAAAACAATTACCATCGACGGCAAAACCGTCCCTTTTGAAGACGGACAGACCATCATGGACGCCGCGATGGCAGCCGGTGTCTATATTCCGCATTTATGTCATCAGCCGGAATTTACCCCGCACGGCAGTTGCAAGCTGTGTACGGTAAACGTAAACGGACGTAATTGTTCCGCCTGCACTTTTCCGGCAATGGACGGTCAGGATGTGCTCAATGAAACCGCAGAGCTGATCGACGACCGGAAGAAAATCACCCAGATGCTGTTTGTGGAAGGCAATCATTTGTGCCCCGGCTGCGAAAAAACCGGCAACTGCCAATTGCAAGCCGTTGCCTATCACTTGAACATGCTCGACAACCATTTCCCGCTGTTTTACCCGGCGCGGGAAGTAGACGCCTCTCATGCCGAGGTAATGATTGACCATAACCGCTGCATTTTGTGTACGCTGTGCGTACGCGCCAGCCAGCAAAAAGACGGTAAAGACGTATTTGCGATCAGCGGGCGCGGCATCCACAAACATTTGATCGTCAATGCCCAAAGCGGGTTGTTGAAAGATACCGATGTGGCGGCGACGGATCACGCGGCGCACATTTGCCCTACCGGCGCGATTCTGATCAAACGCACCGGTTATCAGGTGCCGATTGGCGAGCGTATTTACGATCATAAACAAATCGATCAAGTGAGCCTAGAGACGGAGCATCCAAAGCATGGCGAATAAAATTAGAGTAGCAACAACATCGCTGGCAGGCTGCTTCGGCTGTCACATGTCGTTTCTGGATATAGACGAACGGATGCTGCAACTGGCCGAAGTCGTCGAATTTGACCGCTCACCGATTACCGATATAGAACACTGCACCAACTGCGATATAGGCCTGATTGAAGGCGGCGTGTGCAATTCCGAAAACGTGCATGTGTTGCGGGAGTTTCGCAGCAACTGCAAAATTCTGGTTGCGGTCGGTGCCTGCGCCATTAACGGCGGACTGCCCGCGATGCGTAATCATATCCCGCTCGAAGAATGCCTGAATGAGGCTTATCTGGACGGCATCGGCGTGGAGAATCCGCAGATTCCCAGCGATATAGAATTGCCGTTGCTGTTGAATCAGGTGCATCCGATTCATGAGGTTGTCAAAATCGATTATTTTTTACCCGGCTGCCCGCCGTCAGCGGACGTGTTCTGGAAATTCCTGACCGATTTGATTGAAGGGCGCGAGCCATCATTGCCTTATGAGTTGGTTCATTACGATTGAGTGACTTCGACGAGTGAGAGGCAAGCTATGTTCACAGTAGCGTAACCCAACACATCGAAGCGGCAAATGTCGGGTTACGCTAGCGCTAACCCAACCTACAAATTCGGGAATTATTATGTACGAACATTTAGAAACAGCTGAAAACCGGGACAGTTTGAAACGCGTTGTCGTCGATCCGGTCTCGCGTGTTGAAGGACACGGCAAGGTCACGTTATTGCTGGATGCGGACAATAAAGTCCAGCAAGCAAGATTGCATATCGTTGAATTTCGGGGCTTTGAGCGATTCATTCAAGGACGGCCCTATTGGGAGCTGCCGGTTCTGGTGCAGCGTTTATGCGGTATCTGTCCGGTCAGCCATCATTTAGCCGCCGCCAAAGCCATAGATCAACTGGTCGGCATCGATCCTGAAAACCTACCCGTTGCAGCGGACAAATTAAGACGCTTGCTGCATTTCGGACAAGTGATGCAATCCCACGCCCTGCATTTTTTTCATTTATCCAGCCCGGACTTACTGTTCGGCTTTGAAAGCGACATCAGCAAGCGTTCGGTTATTGCGGTATTGGCCG
>CAZAUB010000439.1:0-2455 GCA_964488195.1 uncultured Methylobacter sp.
TGATCGGATTGTCTGCCAGTTGCTTGCGGATTTTGTCTTCGGTTTTCATAAGGTTCTCATTTTTTGTTAATCTATACGGTATGCAAGATGGGTTTCACTATCACTCTACCCAGCCTGCTGTCTGCGTTTGGTTTCGGCTTTTTTTATCAACCTGATCTCGCCATCCCCTTTAACGGTATCAGCATCAACAATGCATTGCTCAACATCATCGACGGATGGAATACCAAACATGGTTTTTCGCAAGATCTGCTCCATGATGCTACGTAAACCGCGTGCCCCGGTTTCACGTTCTATGGCTTTTTTGGCGATTTCAACCAAGGCGTCCTGCTCGAATGTCAACTCCACGCCGTCATAAGCAAACAATTGTTGATATTGACGAACCAGTGCATTTTTAGGTTCGGTTAGCACTCGAATCAAGGCATCAACATCAAGCGCTTCCAAGGGTGCCAACACCGGAAAGCGCCCGATAAACTCGGGGATTAAGCCGAATTTGCGCAAATCACTGGGCTGGGTCGCATTCAGCATATCGTCCAATGTCGGTTTTTCAGCCGTTTTATTCACTTCAGCATGAAAACCGATTGCGGAGTTACCCGGCACCAAGCGTTTTTCGACATGTTTTTCCAGACCCGGAAATGACCCACCGGCAATAAACAGGATATTTCGCGTATCCATCGTAGTTTCGCCGTCCTTGTTACGTCCTTTTGCCGGAATCTTAACGTGGGAACCTTCGACCAGTCTTAGCAATGCCTGCTGCACACCTTCACCGGACACATCGCGGGTTCCGGTTTGCTGTTCGGGACTGCGGGCGATTTTGTCGATTTCATCCAGGTAAACAATACCCCATTCAGCATTGACCATATTGCCCTCGGCGACATCCAGCAATCTTACCAGGATATTTTCCACATCATCGCCGACATAACCCGCCTGCGTCAGTGTTGTCGCATCGGCAATAACAAACGGTACGCCGACAATTTTTGCCAAGGTACTGGCTAATAAAGTCTTCCCCGTACCGGATGGGCCTATTAATAGAATGTTGGATTTACCGATTTCCACATCCTTGTCAAACTCGCCCAAGCCCGCATCGCCGCTTTCGTGTCTGAGACGTTTGTAATGATTATAAACAGCGACAGCCAGTATTTCTTTAGCAAGATGCTGTCCGATAATGTATTGGTCGAGATGCTCTTTTATTTTTGCAGGAATAGGTAATGCCCCCTGCATTTCGGAAAGCTCTTTTTTCCGGCTCCAATTGCTTACGACCTGATTGGCTAATGACACACAAGCCCCGCAAATATAACCTTCGCTACCGGCAATCAAAGGTACCGAAGCGGATTGCTCAATGCCGCAAAAAGAGCAGTGTTTGATTTCTTTATCGCTCATTATCTGCTTTCCTCAGATTCAGGAGTGGCTAAACCGGCTAACCAGTCGCGCTGACAAGTACGTCGGGCGCGCTCTTTCATTAGCTGACGTATTTTGGGGGTTGCTCTTGCCAGGGACAGGGTTTCAGCCTTTTGTATGCTATTGCATAGCAGCAGATGAAAACCGATTTCCGATTTGACGACCTCACTGACTTGCCCCGGCTTTAACTTGAACAGCACCGCATCCAATTCAGAATAAAGCGTACCCCGGGATACGGTACCCAGAACGCCGCCTTGCAAAGCCGTAGGACATTCGGAATGTCTTAATGCCAGATCGGCAAATTTGTGCGGTTTTTTATGCAGTTTTTCGGCGAGTTCCTGAGCGCGTATTAACGCCATTTCGTGAGTATTTTCAGGATAATCCGGGTTAATACTGATAAAGATATGGCAGGCTTCACGCCGTTCAGGGAGATGAAATTGCTCGGCATGGAGGTGGTAATAGATGCCGATGTCGACCTCGCTGATAGCAGGCGCACGGCTGGCAATCAACTCCAGCACCGTATTGACCTTACACTGACGATGCAATGCTGCCTGCAAGCCGGCTTTGTTGAGCTTATTTTTTTCCAGATCACTGAAAAAAGCGGCCTCGGCACACCGCTGCGCTGCTCCATGCATTGCTCTCGGCAACCGCTCCATGCGTTGCTCTACCTCCCCCATCCCTGGGGTCGTACCTCCTGCATCCATGCAGTCGTCATCGTTATAACGGTCACGAATTTCCTGATAGGCCTGTTGCAATTCTTGTTCAGTAATGATCACTGCCGCCGCTTCAGGCGTATTCAGCACTAAGCTCTCAATCTTGAATTCGTTTAAAGCCTGGGTTTTTGCCTGTTTTAACTCAGCCTCAGTCAATTCACCGGGTGATTTCTTAAATAAGCTTAAAGCCGCTCTTAATAAATTGTAAGTTTCCAACTGAACAGGTTTTTCAATTTTAGTCATATCAAACCTCTGGTTCATTTACCCACACGGGGCACTAGAAATGACTCAGGGTGCGCCGGGGCAAGCGCTGACTCGGGCACTTGCAAGGTTCTGCCATCAAAAAC
>CAZAUB010000440.1:0-2448 GCA_964488195.1 uncultured Methylobacter sp.
GACTGAGTTACCAAGCTTGGAGCTTGGGAACTAGCCAAAATCAACGAAATAAGTTTAACTTTGAACAGAGTATCTACTGGGCTGTCGCTCGAACCGGTTTATTCCGGCCTACAGGCTGATAGTTCATTGATTTTAGCGAATAAATCATCGGGAAGGTATGGTTTTAGTGCAAAATCGTCCATCCCCGCTTCAAAGCATGCTTTTTTGTAATCATTGTTGGCCGTGTACGCCATGATCGGAAAATAATTTGTGGTTTTCCTGATGATTTTTGTGGCCTCAATTCCGTTCATTTTTGGCATTTCAACATCCATCAAGCAAAAATTATATTTGCCGTTATTTTTCTGTGCGAATTCAACAGCCTCTATGCCATTTGATGCCATATCGAAGTCATAACCCCAGTTACTCATTTGCTCACTAAGAAGCATTTGAATGATTTGGTTATCTTCCGCAATTAATATATTCACTTCCTTTTCCTTTTTGCATAACGTGGAGCTAAGGAACGCGCATGAAATAAGATCATCAGTTCCCCCTTTGGTAAAGAGGGTTAGGGGAATTGCAAGTGATTAAATCTGCATCGTATGGCCAATGCTGTCGCGTACACAATAGCATCAACAATGGCGAGTTTCGCTGGCTCCCAATCTCCAGATTGGGGACTAGCCAAACCCTATACGCTGTTCAATCAACGATCAATCAACCTGGCGGCGACAACAAACCTGAAGGGTACCTATCACACCCAGACTATCCATCCATTCGTCTTTTTGCCGAAGACGCTCAGCATCCAGTTTATTAAGCAGGGCAACATCTCGCCGAAAACTATTTTCAGACTTCGCAAAATTTTGTCTGCACCAGACGGCATCTTCCTCCAGAAAACAATGACCGACTTCGCATCGGCAAAAAACCTTATCTTTAAGTCGTCTCACTTCGTAAGCCCTTGGCTTGTGCTATTTTGGCAGGCAAAAGTGCTTCTTGTTTTTCATCACTCAGCTACTATATTTTTGCTAGTTGTCAGGATAAAAAAGATTAAAAAGCCGGCACAGATCGGCAGTGGATATAAATCGCCCCACGCCATAAGTTTACTATAAGCAAACAAAAATAGTCAACTCAAGGCAGCCGACATGCAAAAGTAAGTTAATAGTAAACATTATGTCATGGCGTTTGGATGTTTCTATAGCTACGACTACGATGTTTAAGGAGAAAACGATGACAAGGGCGCTGTGAAAAATGACGTCTACAGATTCACAGACAAGCTTTCAAATAGGCCACTTACGGCATACAAAAAAAATCAACCAATAGTGTCGTAGACCGCGAGGTAATCTGCCAGTAAACTTTTTTGCATGGAAGCAACAGACATTTATCTTCGTATTAAACAGGCCAGGGAACATTCAGGACTGACACAATCCTCATTAGCCATTCTGGTAGGCGTTAAGCGCTCTTCTGCCAATCAGTGGGAATCACCCAGTCTTCGTAAAGAGCCTTCCACTGGAAATCTCATTAAAATTGCAGAAATTACCGGCGTCAGTTTCGAATGGCTGGCAACTGGGCGCGGTGAAATGGTGTGGAGCGGAATAAAAGAATCAGCTTCCGAATATAGTCGGCTGACAGCACGGGAAATTCTGTTATTGAAATTATTTAAAAATCTGTCTGAACGCAAACAAAAGGCTTTAATTGAGTTTCTTAGCGGCAATTAAAAAGACAGACACATGAGTTGTGTGGATTGTTAGAAGCTGTTTGAAAACGTTGCGAAGACGACGACTGCATGGGCAGATATTTTGCTCCTCGGTAATTGCTCCTGCATTACCCTACTACACGCCATCCATGGCGTTAATGCAAAATCTGCATTCCCCACATCCCTGTGGGTTATGCAGGAGGTAGAGCAATGCAGGAGCAGCGTAGCGGTGTGCCGAAAAACCGGGATTAACCAACAACCCGACCAATCAACTCCCCCAACTTAACTGTCTTCTCCGTTTTAAACTCAGCATCCCACTCTGCTTTATCCTTGCCAAACAAGACAATAACCGTAGACCCCATATTAAACCGCCCCATTTCTTCGCCGATTTTCAGAGTAAGGGCATCATCGCCATATTGCCAATTTTGCACTGAACTAATGCTAGGCGGCGTGACGACACCATGCCAGACGGTTTCTACGCTGGACACGAATATTGCGCCGACCAGTATTAAGGCCATCGGGCCTGAATCCGTGTCGAATATGGCGGCGACGCGCTCGTTTCTGGCGAATAATCCGGGGACGGAATTGACGGTGGCCGCATTGACGCTGAATAAGCGGCCGGGGATATGCACCATTTCCCTTAAGGTACCGGTTAACGGCATGTGCAGGCGGTGATAGTCTTTGGGGGCCAGGTAAATGGTGGTGAACACGCCGTTGTTAAACGGTTCGGCGCGTTCTGCGTCGCCGCCCAGCAAGTCGGTTGCGGTAAAACTTTTGCCTTT
>CAZAUB010000441.1:0-2441 GCA_964488195.1 uncultured Methylobacter sp.
ATCAGTAACGGGTAGATTTGTTTGTTCATGCTGGGCCTGGTGATTTAATAATATCGGTATCGCAGGGGCGATGTAGGGGCGATCCGGCACAACTGCATGGATGCAGGAGGTAGGGCAACGCAGGAGCAGTTGCCGAGGTCGCCCTGGCAATGCACCGTTTTTCTAAACAAGGGCGACCTGCCGGATCGCCCCTACGGAACAATATGGGTGTTTTGTATCCATTCCGTACTTATTATTTTGCTGGCTGCCAGCTCTGTAACCGCTATGTAATTGGTTTTACCGGTTGCCATCACCGGAATCGCAGCAACGATCAAAATCTTCTTGGGCAGACAGATATTAGCCACGCCTTTAGAGGCCGCCGCCAAGTCATTAACCGTCGCCTGTTTTTGGGTGGTGACCAAAATAACCTGCTCGCCTTTTTTTGCATCCGGCAGGCTGATTACGGCGTGATGCGCATCCGGCCAGGCATTGGCGGCCAGCTGTTCTACTGCGGTTAATGAGACCATTTCACCGCTGACTTTGGCAAAACGTTTGCTGCGACCGCGTATGCTGACGAAGCCCTCATTATCGACCTGCACAATATCGCCGGTGTCATACCAGCCTTCGCCGTAGATTGATTTAGGTGTGACCAGTTTGCCTGGGTTGTCGGCCAGCAGATAACCCAGCATGATATTGGGCCCGCTGACGTGCAGTCTGCCCGCATCTTCAATGCCTTCGACAGGTTCCAGTTTATAGCCCATAGACGGCATAAACCGGCCCACCGTACCGGCTTTAAAGTCTATCGGCGTATTGACAGAAGCGATAGGCGTCGTTTCGGTAGCGCCATAACCTTCCAGTATGCGTATACCGAATTTATCCGCCCAAAGCTGGCGGGTAGTTTCCTGCAACTTTTCCGCACCGGCAACCACATAACGCATATTGAAAAAATCATAGGCGTGGGCTTTTTTAGCATAGCCGGCTAAAAAGGTATTGGTGCCGAACATGATGGTCGCGCTGATTTCATAAGCGATCTCAGGAATGACCGCGTAATGCAGAGGGGTCGGATAAAAGAAGGTGGTCATGCCGTGCAGTATCGGCAGCATAGTACCGACGGTAAAGCCGAAGGAATGAAACATAGGCAGAAAGTTGAGTACCACATCCCGAGCATTAAAATTGATCCGGGCTTCCAGTTGTTTAAGGTTGGACAGGACGTTGGCGTGAGACAACACCACGCCTTTTGGCGTACCTTCAGAACCGGAGGTAAATAAAACCACCGCCGGACTGTCAGGGCTGTATTGGGTGTGTTTGTACCAGATATTAGCGGTTTTGCATTGCACCAGCGCCTGGAATTTATCCCATCCAGACAGGCGCTCAGCCAAGTCTTCCAGATAAACAAGTTTAACCTGTTCGCCCAAGTGGTCGGCTTCGATGGTTAACTTGCCCAGATCGATAAAGCGGCGGGAAGTTAAAACGGTTTTGACTTGTGCCGTGTTACAAGCGGAAATCATACCGGCTGAACCGGTTGAATAATTCAACATGGCCGGTACCCGTCCATAAAGTTGCAAGCCCAGAACGACCGACATGGTTTTAGTCGAATTGGGCAAAAAAACCCCGACCTTTTCCCCTACGGTCGTAATCTTCTTTAAGGCGTTGCCAATCGCAATAGTACGGGTAATTAAATTATCATAGGATAACGGAATACGCTCCAGATCTTTGGCAACAATATGCTTGCCGCCGTGTACTTTGCGCGCTTCAAGCAGGCTGGCAAAAATAGTTTGCCGATAATGACTGGTCGCAAACATCATTTCGGTCATAATATCCGCCAAAATGTGTCCGCTGTATTTGCGACGATTTTTGCCTCTTAACTCTGGAGGAGGAGTAACGTAGGTATGAGGCAAAATCTGAATAGTGATTTTGGGAAATAACCGCAAGCGGACGATATTGCGTAGCCTGGAAAAATGCGTGTATTCAGCGCCGTCAATGCGTACAGGCAGTATGGCCGCTTCGGATTTATCGGCGACCATGCCGGTGCCGTCGTAAATTTTCATTAACGAGCCGGTCACGGTAATGCGACCTTCAGGGAAAATAACGGTGCGGGTATCGTGCTGCAAATGATGAATCAAATCCTTCAGTGATATAGGATGGGTTGGATCCATTGGAAATACGCGGGATAACCGCAGAAAAGGCTTTAACCACCAGCGCTCAGAAATCTGGGTGTTGATCGCAAAAGTGATGTCATCGGGCAAAAATACACCCAGCAGTAACGGATCCAGAAAGGACGTGTGATTGGATATAATCAGGACGCGTTTTCCGGCCTTCTTGTAGTTGTCCAGGCCTCTGATTTCAACCTTATAAATCAAGGTCAGCAGCCAGCGTAAAAATTTTTTTAGCATTAAGTTTCCTCCTTAATGTCATTTTAGCAGATGTTTTATTTTACCCGGAATAATGATGGTGAATGGAGC
>CAZAUB010000442.1:0-2436 GCA_964488195.1 uncultured Methylobacter sp.
GTTTAGGCGTGGGTCAATCAATCCTCGGAGGATATGATATGTACATATCGAATAGTGGAATTGGTCATTTTTGTCGCAATCAAAAAAATAAGAAGATAGTTTTCCTTCAATTATCATTGTTTTTAATTCTATTCTCGTTGGAATTAAGCGCAGCAACAATTAGTTCGGAATTGCCGCCTTCTAGCCTCAGCACTCAAGAATATTCATCACTACCTGCTAGCCCGGAAACCAAGCGAATGGCAAAACCGCTTCTGGCCAAACTTGCAAGCTCCGCCCCAGGCCAACTTTTCGATGTCATTGTGATGTTAACGGCTCCTGAAAAGGCTGTTACATTCCAAAAAAGTGTTGGGCCTTTCGAGGTTAGTCACGAATTTTCGATTTTCCATGGGTTTGCCGGCAAGATGACTAAACCGCAGATCATGGCTCTCTCCAATAGTCAAAGTGTTTTTCATATTCAGGAGGACGCACAGGTTAAAGCCTTTATCAACGATGTAAAAGCCGATTTCGGTATCAATTATGCCAGTGTCAACTGGCGTATCAAGGCATTAACCGGTGCCGGGGTGGATATTTGCGTGATTGATACCGGCGTAGATACGTCACATCAGCAAACTGACCAGCATGTCGTCGCGTTCTGTAATACGGTTTTTCCAGCTTCAGGGTGTAACGTTGCATCTGACGGGGGTGCTATTACTTCAGGGGAACCAGCACCATTTGACGATCAAGGACATGGAACCAGCGTAGTTTCGGCAGCAGCCGGAGATGGCAATCCCAATGCTGCGAACGCCGGGGTTGCCCCTCAAGCTGGCGTGGCCGTTGCCAAAGTGCTCGACTCTTCGGGATCAGGTTCTGCCAGTGCTGTAATCAAAGGCCTCGAATGGTGTGCCGGGTTACCTGGCGTAGACGTTTTAAATATGAGTCTGGGTGAAATCGAACATACATCTGAAACCGATGCGTTAACTTTCGCTTCAAATTGTGTCGCTAATCCAGCTTGGAGCATAGGAACGATGACATGCGCCCATCCTTCCAGACCTGCAAAGGTTGTGGTGGCAGCCGCAGGAAATACGGGACCGGCACAAAAACAGATTTTCTCGCCGGGAGAAACAAAAAATGCCATCACTGTTGCGGCGACCTACAACCAAGCGGAGGGCGGTAATGCCTTGGCGGCATTTTCAAGTCGAGGACCCACGTGGGATGGCCAGATAAAACCGGACATTGCTGCGCCTGGGGTAAATGTTAATACAGCCACTGCTGGAACCGTAAACGGATATAGCAATCGTAGCGGTACTTCCTTTTCTGCACCTATTGTAACCGGTGTGGTTGCGTTGATGCGGGAAGCCAATCCAAGTCTGACCCCATCTGGTATCAAGTCTATTATTATGGGGACAGCTCAGCACTGGGGCGATCCTGGAATAAATATAGACTGGGGTGCAGGCCTTCTGGATGCATCCGCCTCAGTGCAGCGTGCCTTGGATCCGCTAGCAGCCGTGTCGCCATGGACTTTCCCCAAACATTCCTATTTAACAGGCCATCTTTTTTCTGGCGAGCTGAGCTGGGGATTTCCTTTCCAGGTCAATGATCCCAGCTTGCCGATTGCGGCAACGATGATTATTGGCGGCGACTGGATTTGTATTTGGCAAATTTTGCCCTTTTTTGGACCGAATTGTTCTACCTCGGTTACCGGAGGCAGCATTGGTGTTGAGCTCGATATGGAGCTAATAGCTCCAGGCGGAGGAATCATCGATAGCAGTGCCTGTCCCGGAGATCCGGATACTTTTTGCGGTATTAGTTCCTGGGATCTTCCGTTATATGGAACCGCGGGCAGGCAGGAGACAACCACAAAAAAGGGCCCATTTGGCACCGGCACTTATACGTTGAGAGTCTATCGGGCGCCGGATCCGTTGGGTAACTTTGATGCAAGTAAGGCGGCCGATTTTATCGTCGAGTTGCAAAATTCTGCTAACGTTACTGTGCCTCCGGCGACGGTTCAAGCTCCGAGTGGGCTGAAAGCGACCTTGGTCTCAAGAACGCAGGTAAACCTTCAATGGAGCGACAACTCTGCCAATGAGACAAAGTTTAGGCTTGAACGGTGTACGGGCAAGACCTGCAAGTTCACAACGCTTTCGCTAACTGCAGATTTGTTATCGAATGCCGTCAATTATATAGATAATTCAGTGGCTCGAAACACTACTTACCAGTACCGAGTGAAGGCTATAAACGAAAGTGTTTCGCCGCAAGTGGAATCAGCATACTCAAATATATTGAAGGTAACCACTCCTAAGTAGTTTGGTGTGTGGCATGCTCGAAAACGGCTCCGCGTGTGAAAAAACCTGACCCGCCGTTATCAATAAAATAAAAATGACATACATTTGGAACTAAACATTATCGGATAAAATCTGGTGATGTTTAGTTCTATTTATGGTGTTCTGTCGCATTAAG
>CAZAUB010000443.1:0-2436 GCA_964488195.1 uncultured Methylobacter sp.
ATGATTGAATAAGATTTTTTGAATTATCCTAGAAAAATCAGTTGATCGCCGTTTTGGAGTTATCCGCGTTCATCATAATTATCAGCGTCATCTGCGTTCTATCGTATTTGATACCTAAAAAATTAAACAGAAATCGGCGCCTTGATATGTTCATGCGCCTGATAATCGACGATTTCAAAATCTTCATAGTGGTAATCGAATATCGATTCCGGCCTACGCTTTATCTTCAATGTAGGCAGCGCATAAGGCTGGCGAGTCAGCTGCAAATTAGCCTGCTGCTGATGGTTCAGGTAAAGATGCACATCGCCGCCCGTCCAGACAAAATCGCCGACTGCCAAATCGCACTGCTGGGCGACCATATGCGTCAATAGCGCATAGCTGGCAATATTGAACGGCAAGCCTAAAAACGTGTCGCAGCTGCGCTGATAGAGCTGACAAGACAGCTTGCCGTCGGCGACATAGAACTGGAAAAACGCATGACAAGGTGCCAGCGCCATTTTTCCTTGTGCGACATTCTGCTGCGGGCTGATGCTTTCATCCGGCAAATCCGCGACATTCCAGGCGGAAACGATGATCCGGCGGCTGTTCGGCGTTTTTTTAAGCTGCTCGATGACTTGCTGAATCTGGTCGATATGCCGTCCGTCCGGCGTCGGCCATGAGCGCCATTGATGTCCGTACACGGGGCCTAGCTCGCCGTTTTGATCCGCCCATTCGTTCCAGATGTTAACGTTATGCTGATGTAAAAAATTTAAGTTAGTCTCGCCTTTTAAAAACCAAATCAACTCATAAATAATTGACTTTAAATGTATTTTCTTGGTAGTGACCAGAGGAAAGCCTTCCGTCAGTGGAAAACGCATCTGGTGACCGAAAATGGACAGCGTACCGCTACCGGTTCTGTCGCCTTTCGGGCTGCCTTCGGTGATAATTTTATCGAGTAATTCTAAATATGGCTTCATGCGGTTTTTGTAATTATTTGGTTTTTAAAATCTAATTTTCTTTTACAAAATCACATTGTGGCTTTGTTGATACGGTATGGATCTCAAACAATAATGATGTCAATTTCTTCAATTACGGACAGTTTTTTATCACCCGTTAAAAATTGATCGGCTTTGGAGGTTAAAGCGCAGGCAATCTGCAGGGCATCCGGTGTTCTTAATGAGCTTGAATAGTTCGCTCTTAAATCGGTAGCAATATTAATTACGTCTGCGTTGAGTTCTATAATTTGCAAGGCGGTAGCGCAAAAAAACTGATTATAACTTTCCAGCAATCTTTCATCTTTTTCTTTGAGCGGTAATACGCGACACTCTAAAAAAGATAACCGCGAAATAACCAGTTGTGTTTTATTTTGTAATGCTTGAGTTATTAATGATCGCGTATTCTGGCCTTGCTGTTGATGCGATTCGATCAAATAAATAATACTGCAAGCATCCAAAAACAATTTCATCGGTTATCCCATTCATCCCTTAATGCCTGGAAACTCTTGTTAATTTCCGTATCGGTACGCTTACCTATTGGCAGATTCTGCATGAACTCAAGCAAGTCGTTTTCAGTAGCATTGTCGGCAGCGAAATCCGTTTTTGTTTCAAGAAATTCGACAAAATGCAATACTTCAATAGCTTTAGCCGCTGGCATGGTTTTAACATGTTGATAAATAGTTTCCGCTATATTCATGCTGTTTTTTCCCCCTTAACCTTTTATTATCTCAACCAAAATCGGCACACCGCTACGCTGCTCCTGCATTACTCTCGGCAACCGCTCCCTGCGTTGCTCTACCTCCCCCGTCCATGGAGTCGTATCTCCTGCTTCCTTGCAGTCGTATGCGCAAAATAAAACAATCCAGCACCAATCAAAATCATCGGCGTTGACAGTATCTGCCCCATGGTCACCCAGTCCAAGGCTATATAGCCTAGTTGCACGTCCGGCATTCTGAAAAACTCGATAAAAAACCTGAAGCAGCCGTAAAAAAACAACGCCATGCCGGTAGTCGCCATAACCGGTCTCGGTTTGCTGGAATACACCCAGAGGATCACAAACAGCACTACGCCTTCCAAAAAGGCTTCGTACAATTGCGAAGGATGACGGGCCAACGGGCCGCCGGTAGGAAATACCATGGCCCAAGGCACGTCGGTAGGCCTGCCCCATAATTCGGAATTGATAAAATTGCCGATACGCCCTGCGCCTAATCCAATAGGCGCCAGCGGCGCGATAATGTCGGTCAATTGCAACATACTGCATTGCTGCTTTTTGGCGAATAGCCACATCGCGATAAATACGCCCAACATGCCGCCATGAAAGGACATGCCGCCCTGCCAGATTTTTATCAGCACCAACGGATTGTCCAGGAAACCGGCAAAATTATAAAACAGGATATATCCGATCCTGCCGCCCAGAACGACGCCAAACGCGCCGTAAGTCACCAGGTCTTCTATCGCTTCC
>CAZAUB010000444.1:0-2426 GCA_964488195.1 uncultured Methylobacter sp.
GAGCGCTTGCGCCTGGCAATTCCGGCATATTCCTGCAATTTATAGGCACAGTCGAGATAAGGCGCATCGGCTGAGGTATCCATACGAGTACCGATGCCGAAACCATCAATCGGGGCTTGTTGGGCCATCAATTCTTCAAGTTTATATTCATCAATATTGCCGCTGGCAAAGATGGTTGCATTGTTAAGGCCGCCACGGTCAAGAATTATCCTGACTTTTCGGGCATGATCAGCCAAATCACCACTGTCCAGGCGAACACCCTTAATTTTTATACCTTGCGCGTGCAATGTGGCCGCCAGATCGACTACTTTTTGCGCACCCGCTTCGGTATCGTAAGTGTCGATCAATAACACGACATTATCAGGATTGGCCTCTGCAAAATGGACAAAGGCCTGGCTCTCGCGGCTGTATGCTTGTATAAAAGAATGCGCCATCGTGCCAAAAATGGGGATACCAAAAGACATCCCGGCAGCCACAGTCGCTGAACCATTGAACCCCGCCAGATAACTTGCCCGGGCCGCCAACAGCGCGGCTTCACTGCCATGCGCCCGGCGCATGCCGAAATCAACCAGCAACTTATCTGGTGCGATAAGTACCGAGCGCGCGGCTTTAGAGGCAATCAAGGTCTGAAAATGTAATAGATTGATGATCCTGCTTTCAATCAATTGCGCTTCGGGAAGCGGCGCGGTAATGCGTAATAGTGGTTCATTCGGGAAAAACACCGTGCCTTCAGGCATCGCATGAACATCGCCGGTAAATTTTAAGGTCTCAAGCCGATCAAGCACTGCCGGTTTGAATTTCCTGGTACTTGCCAGCCAGGCAATTTCATCCGAAGAAAATTGCAATTGTTCCAGATAAGTTAAAACCTGAGCCAGACCTGCCGCGACCAGATAACCCCGGTTTTTAGGTAATTTTCTGACAAAAAATTCGAATACGGCAAGCTCTTCCATGTTCTGTTCATAATAGCCCTGAAGCATGGTTAACTGGTAGAGATCGGTAAGCAAGACGCTGTTGGGCATTATCTGATCATAGCCAAGGTAATAGGTATCGCACCCTTTTGAATCATTTCGTTGATGGCGTTTTCCCCATCTTGCCGCTGGACATTAACGGCGCGCATGGCATCTGTTAACAACAACACCCTATAATGGCAGCTCAGTGCATCACGAACCGTATTTAAAACGCAATAATCGGTAGCAAGTCCGCCGATGAACAAACGGCAGGCACCCGCATTATCCAGTTGCTCCTTGAGTGTCCGGTTTGCGAAACCTGAATAGCCATCCTGTTCAACTTCAGTGCCTTTGGAAATAATATAAGTAGAGACAGGAAGATGCAAACCGGATGCGAATTCTGCACCTTTGGAATCGGCAATGCAGTGTTCCGGCCAAGGACCGCCTTGCTGAATAAAAGAACAATGGTTAGATGGATGCCAGTCACGGGTTGCAAATACAGGCAATTGACGATTGATAAATTGATCAATATAGCCATTTAAGACGGGTATAACCTGATCGCCCTCGGGTACAGCCAGACTGCCGCCGGGCAAAAAATCATTTTGGATGTCGATGACTAATAAGGCATCACCTTTACCTAACTCGATTTTATCAGTACTTTTTCGTTTGTTAGTCATAGGCGGCGGCGAAAATGTCGGGCTTTCCAAAAACGATTCAGATTGTATGCGGCGAGTCTCGCACCGGCCCAATCCGGGCAGATCAAAAAACCTGTCGTTACAGGAATGAGGGGACACCCATTATTAAGTACTCGCTTGAGTGGGATATTAGAGAACATTTGCAAATAATTATCTGGTAAAAAAGATAGTTAGAAGGGCTACAACATCCTCAACGTCTGACCGATAAGGCCAGACGGCAGTCATCGACCAATTCGATCCTCGCGCCCAGCGACCGGCTTTCCCTGTCCAAGACTTGCTGCAGCCAGTGAACATCATGAGGGTGTGCGTAATTCAACCGGAAGCGTCTGATTTGCATAGGCGTCATAATCAAGCTGACCAGCTTTCCGGTCGCGGAGTCCATGGTTACAAAGTACATCAAGACCAGATCGCCGCGGAATTGCTCGTATCCTGAAATTCCCTCGTAGTCGTTCAAAAAGTCGCCACAGCCGTAAAGAATCGGTTTTCCCTGGTATAGCTCGACGCCCTTGGGATGGTGCGATGAGTGTCCATGCACCACGTCCACATGGGCCTGGTCTATCAGCCGGTGCGCAAATTCTCTTTGTGCGCTTAAGACCTCGTAACCCCAGTTTCCACCCCAGTGAATCGAGGCCACCACCCAATCGCCTTTCTGCTTGAGACCCGATATCCGCTCAGCGATGCGGCGCACTGTGGCCTCGGATAAATCCGGCAGCAAATTCACGCCTGGCCTATCGCTGCGGGCGCCCCACAGCCAGGGAATGCCGCTGCTTTCATCGCCGAAACC
>CAZAUB010000445.1:0-2425 GCA_964488195.1 uncultured Methylobacter sp.
GCCAGTATCGCGCTGATCACCGAGGCGCAGCCGTTAATGCCCCAGGCCCAAGGTATCAACGCCGGGGCGGTTTGGCTGATGTTAGCCAGCGCCATCGGAAACGGCATGCCCATGCAAAAGCCCAGCGGCGTTATCAAAACTATCGAACACAGGTAGCGGCTGAGGCTCCCCGTGGTCAGCAAAAATCCGGCGATCGATTCAAAGCCCAGACTGTAAACGATGCTAAGCAAGGCAATGGTCGCTATCGGCAGCATAAACGCCGATTTCTCAGTGCGGCATGACAGCCTGGTCGAGAAATAGCTACCGGCACCGGCTGATATTAAAAAGGTGCTCAGCACCACGGTAATGGCATAAAGCGGGTGATGCAAAATCAGGATAAATTTCTGGATAAAGGCAATTTCAATAAACAAAAATGCCAGTCCTAAGCAGAAAAAATACGCCAGCATGTGCAGATGACTTTTTGATTCCGGTTCGATGCCCAGCTTAGCTTTCCACAGCCACAGCGGCAATGCGATCAGTAACAGGCTGGCGAGCATCGCCTGCACTAGCGCCGCGATTAACAATAAATAGCCGCTTTCCAGTAAAAAACTCCCGCCGCTGCCCAATAACGACAAAATCTCGGGCAAGGTTCGCCATTTGAAAAAATGAAATAAATAGGGCTGGTCATCTGTCGCGGGTTCAATATTGAATTTATAAGCATCAATAAACGCCTGGCTCTGATCGCCCAATAAAGCCACAGCGGCTTGGTACAGATAAGGCTGGTGCTGGATATTAAAGCGATTGACTTCCTGCTCCGATATGCCGGGATAGTAAACCGGGTCAAAGCTGCGTTCGTCGCAGAACTGTTTTAAGCGGTTGATTTCCTCGGCGGAGATAACGCCGTTTTTTACGATCAGGGTACTGGTTTGCCAGCCGCGTATCATGATTAATTGTTGGTCGGGTTGTCGGACATGGGCATCTTTAAGCGCGTTGATAACCGTTGCCAATAGTTTGGGTTCATCACGCGACGGAATTTTAATCCAGCGGGTAATGCTGAGATAACCGTCCGGGTGTACATGCCGAAGATTTTCCCGTATGGACTGCTCGGTATAAAGATAGTTTTCAGCCATTGAATAAAGGCCTGCCGTAGATGCGCCAAACGCATCCAGCAATGAAATATTGATCAGATCATAGGTTTTATCCGTTGCCGCAAGGTAGCCGCGAGCTTCATCAACGTGGACATTAACATGGGGGGTGGAATACAGGTAACCGACAAAATCGGCATAGGTTCGCTGCACCAGATCGATGACTTGGGGGTTCAGTTCAACGGCATCGATGTGCTTAATGGCGTGAAAGGTTGCCTGTAAAACATCACTGCCGGTACCGGCACCGAGAATCAAAATGTCGCTCAATTGTTTTAGATGATAGGGCAGGGCCGACGTGGATTGATCCAGATAGCTGAGTGTTTCAGGCTTGCCGTTATAACGGGTGATTGCGGTCATATTGTCGGCATCGGTAAACACGGCAAGCTGTTCCGGCGGTTCTGTCGCAGCATTTAGGCTTAGGCCGGGCGCATGACGTAGCGGGGTCATCTCGCTTTTTACGATACTGATCAAACCCTGTGGGCTGGAATACCGGGCTATGATTTTTGTACCGGGCACTTGCAGCAATTGGTTCAGGCTTTTATACGGAGAAACCTTCAGCGTTAACCAGCCGGTCGGGGTAATAATAATGGCCAGTCCGATGATTAAGGACGCGGCGGTACAGTGTTTTGCGCTGCCGTCTTGGCAAAAGGCATAATTGGACACCAGCAGGGTTGCGATTATCCCTGATAACGTTAATACGGTTAATACCTGTTCGGGAAAGACAATAAAAAGCAGCAAAATAACACCCACACTGCCAAGGCCTGCACCTAACAGGTCGGCGGCATAGATAGAAGATATTTGGCTTTTATATTGGTAAAGAGACAGGCCGACGACATTGGCTGCGAAAAAGAAAGGCAAGGCCAGAATCAGGTAGATACTGCACAAATACAGCGGTTGCACAGGCGTCCACAGTATTTCTGCCGGATTAAACGGGATTTGCTGCGCCAGCAAAAAACAGGCGGGAGCTGATAGGCAAAACAGCAACATATTAGCCATTATCGCAGCCGGGAAAAATTGCGTTAACCGGTCGCGGTTCAGCGCCAGGAACACGCCGCTAACGCCATAGCCCAACAGCGCCAGACTGATCATCAAGTAAGCGAAATGGTGCCACTGGATAATCGAAAACAGACGCATCAATAACACTTCATAGGCCAAGGCAGCCGCCGAGATGATGCCGACAGCGGCCAGCAACGATAAGTGCGGTTTCATGATGGGCTCTCCTAATAATGATGGAAAAAGCATCTCGTCCACGAAAAGCACGAAAGACACAAAATTAAAATAGAACGCTGATGACGCTGATA
>CAZAUB010000446.1:0-2420 GCA_964488195.1 uncultured Methylobacter sp.
CGCAGTTGCGCTTGATACATCGCGCCGTGGAAATACTCCGCAAGGGCGGCGTTATCGTTTATCCAACCGACTCATCTTATGCGATTGCCTGCCATATAGGCGACAAGCAGGCGCTGGATAAAATCCGTCGTATCCGGCAGTTGGACGATAAACACAATTTTACCCTGGTGTGCAAAGATCTGGCCCAAGTCTCGATGTTTACCAAAATCAGTAATGATGCTTACCGGCTGATTAAGGCATTATCGCCCGGAGCCTTCACCTTTATTTTGGAAGCCACGCGTGAAGTGCCTCGCCGCTTGCAACACCCCAAGAAAAAAACCGTAGGCATCCGTATCCCCGATCATCCCGTCGCCCAATTGCTGGTTCAGGAATTGGGTGAGCCGTTGTTTAGTTCTACGTTGATGTTGCCGGGCGAAGATCAGGCATTGACCGATCCTTATGAAATTAGAAGTAAACTTGATTCTGAGCTGGATTTGGTGATTGACGCCGGTATTATTGAGTTTGAACAAACGACTATTATCGAATTTTCCGCTAATGGTGCCGAGATTATCAGGCAGGGCAAGGGTCTTGCGCCGATGTTGGGTGGACGAGGATAAAGGCATGATGGATGAATTGACGCTGTTGCAACGCATAGTGGTCTGGATATTGCCGGTGGTTTTTGCGATTACCGTGCATGAAGTGGCGCATGGCTGGGTGGCAAAAAAATATGGCGATAACACCGCCTCGCTGTTGGGCAGGTTAACCTTAAACCCGATCAAGCATATCGATTTGTTCGGAACCATCATCATCCCCGGCTTGTTATTGCTTTCTGGTACCGGTTTTATTTTCGGCTGGGCAAAACCGGTGCCGGTGGATCCGCGGAATTTTAAAAATCCGCGGCGCGATATGGCGATAGTCGCTCTGGCTGGCCCTGCTTCTAATTTATTGATGGCTGTCGGCTGGGCGTTAATAGCCCGGGTGGGAGTGATAATAGGTGCGCAAACCGAAGCCGTCTCATTGCCGCTGATTTATACCGGAATTGCCGGTATTTCAATTAATCTGGTGTTGGCCATACTTAATTTATTGCCTATTCCGCCGTTGGACGGCAGCCGGATTTTGACCGGCATTTTGCCAAGTTATTGGGCGTGGCAATATAATCGTTTGGAGCGCTTCGGCTTTATTATTTTATTGGTGCTGTTATACACGAATGTTTTGGGTTTGATTTTGGCTTATCCGATGTTTGTCGCGCAGAAAATGTTTTTTTCAATTGCCGGATTGTAAGCTGAGTAATGACGGCACTTATTGATATGCATCAGGATACCGCCGAGATAGTGGATGGATCGCCGGCATTTGCGATGGTGAACGGCGCGCCTTTTAACAAACTGCCGGACGATCTTTATATTCCGCCGGATGCGTTGGAAGTGCTGCTGGACACCTTTGAAGGGCCGCTGGATTTATTGCTGTATTTGATCCGCAGGCAAAATCTGGATATTGTTAGTATACCGGTAGCCCAGATTACCCATCAATACATCGCTTATATCCAGATCATGGGCGTGTTGAATCTGGAGTTGGCGGCGGAATATCTGGTGATGGCTGCGCTGTTGGCGGAAATCAAGTCAAGAATGCTGTTGCCCAGGCAGCCCGATGCCGAAGACGAAGAAGAAGACCCGAGAGCAACCTTGATTCGCAGGTTGCAGGAATATGAGCTGATTAAAAATGCGGCTGAAGAAATTGATCAGTTGCCCAGAGTTGAACGTGATATATTTGAAGTCGGCATCGATGTTTCGGCGCTAAGAAATCTCGAACAACATTTACCGGACATCCAGCTAAAAGAAATGCTGCTGGCATTTCAGGATGTACTTAAAAGAGTAGACCAGCTCAGCCACCATCAAATTACCAAAGAGCCCTTATCTGTCCGTGAACGCATGTCAACCATTCTGGAAAACCTTAAAGGAGCGGATAGTCTCCTTTTCTCGCAGTTATTTATCCGAAAAGAAGGTCGACACGGAGTCGTTGTCTCGTTTCTGGCTATCCTCGAGCTCAGCAAGGAACGACTCATCGATATTATCCAGTCAGAACCTTTTGCCGAATTACGCGTCAGAACTGCCGGCGCTGACGCCGTCATCGATAGCTGAACCTTCGCCCTTCGACAATGCTCAGGGCAAGCCCCCCGTAACAGAACAGCGTGAAATTAACGTGGAAATTAAACGTGTAGTTGAAGCCATTTTATTTGCTGCAAACCGGCCGATGACCTGTAAACAGGTGCAACAGGTTTTTCCTGAAATTGAACAGCCGGACATGCAGGACATTGAGGATGCCATTGAGTCGATCAAAGAGGATTACAGGTTCAGGCCGGTTGAATTAAAACGGGTCGCCAGCGGTTATCGTTTTCAGGTCAGGCGGGAGCTGTCGCGCTGGGTATCACGGTTGTTTGAAGAAAA
>CAZAUB010000447.1:0-2418 GCA_964488195.1 uncultured Methylobacter sp.
CGTGCTTTTGTTTTTGTACAAGTAATCAGTGAGGTAACTATCATGGCTATTAATTTTGACACAGCACTTGGCATTGAGCCTAAGGCACTGGCTTTTCGAGAAAAACGGGGTGAGATACTGGCTGCTAATTTAGCAAATGCAGATACACCCAACTTTAAAGCGCGTGATCTCGATTTTAAGTCGGTTCTGAAACAAAGCATGGCTTCAAGTGTGAGTATGGAGCGCACCCATGCGGGACATATTACACCACAACAACAAGTATTTGGCGCTAATGTCATGTATCGGAATCCTAATCAGGCGTCATTAGATGGCAACACCGTCGAATCTCATGTAGAACAGGCTAAATACGCTGAAAATGCGGTGCAGTACCAGGCCAGTTTACAGTTCATGAGTAATAAGTTTTCCGGTCTGATGACCGCATTGAGAGGGCAATAGTCATGAGTTCTTTAAGTATATTTGATATTGCCGGCAGCGGCATGAATGCTCAGTCATTAAGGCTTAACCTGGTCGCAAGTAATATATCGAATGCGAACAGTGTCGGCAGCAGTGCCGCTGACGTTTACAAATCCAGACAACCGGTGTTTGCCGCTGAATTAAATAATGCGATGAATAGGCAGAATGCTACCAGCAAGGTGAATGTGCTGGGTATGGTCGAGAGCCAAGATGCTCTGGTTATGGAGTATGCCCCGAATCATCCTATGGCCAACAAAGACGGTTATATCTTTAAATCAAATGTTAATACGGTTGAAGAAATGGCCAATATGATGTCGGCATCACGCTCCTATCAAAATAACGTAGAAGTGCTAAATACGGCAAAGCAGATGATGCTTCAAACCTTAAAAATGGGGCAGTAAGGAGATAAAAAATGGCTATTCAAAGCGCACTAAATAAATACAGCAACTTAACCGTCACGCCTAAAAAAGAGACGGCGGCAGCACCTAAAAAAACTTCATTAGGGCAGGAGCAGTTTTTAAAATTAATGACCACACAGATGACCCATCAAGATCCGACAAAACCGATGGAAAATGGACAGTTTTTAACGCAAATAGCGCAGTTTGGAACGGTATCCGGCATCCAGGATTTGCAAAAATCATTTGGTGAGTTTGCCGGTTCAATTACCTCCACTCAGGCATTGCAGGCATCGAGTTTAGTAGGGCGACACGTATCTGCACCGGGAACGCAGGGGCTGTTGGGCGTCGGGGGTGATATATCCGGTGATATTAATTTATCGGGCAGCTCACCTAATGTAAATGTCAAAGTAACCAATGCCGCTACGGGTGAAGTTGTACGAAATATGGAGCTGGGCGCTCATGGCACAGGAAAAGTTCCTTTTGTCTGGGATGGCCTGAATTCAAATGGCGTCATGGCCAACCCCGGCGTGTATAAAATTGAAGCAACAGCCTATATTGATGGAAAAAATACCGTAATGGAAACAGATATTAAATCGCGAGTCGACAGCGTCAGCATGGGTAGTGGCGCCAATGGCTTAAAAGTTAACCTGACCGGATTGGACAGCGTTAATTTTAATCAAATCAAACAAATTCTTTAGGATTGGGGGTGTAACATGGGTTTTGCAACAGCATTAAGCGGCTTAAAAGCCGCATCAACAAATTTACAGGTAACCGGCAATAATATTGCCAACTCGCAAACCACCGGCTTTAAAGAATCGCGGGCGGAATTTGCCGATGTATATTCCTCTAGTATCGGCGGAGTCAGTAAGACGCAACCAGGCTCCGGTGTAAAAGTCACGGAAGTGGCGCAGCAATTTAACCAAGGCAATATCGAGAACACTCAAAACAGTCTTGATCTTGCGGTCAGCGGCAATGGTTTTTTTGTCTTGGCTGATAATGTGAATCTTCCGGATCCTAATAATCTGAATGCAGCCGTAGACCCTTCGGTGCCCAGCGCTTATACCCGTAATGGTGCTTTTCAGTTGAACAGCGTAGGCAATGTAGTTAATGATAAGGGGCAGTATTTATTGGCTTTTGCACCTAACGGCACGACCGCAGCGGAGGGTTTTAGCGTCGGTGTTTTTAGGCCGCTGACGATTGATACCGCCCAGGGTTTGCCCGTTCCTACCGAAAATATCAATATGAAATTGAATATCAACGGGGCTGCCAGTCCGCCCACAACCACGTCGTTTGATCCGACAAATCCTTTGACCTATAACAATACCACATCGATCACTACCTATGATATCCAGGGAAATGCGCATATCGCATCAACCTACTATGTAAAAACACCGGTGGCTAATGTATGGGATGCTTATTTATTTCTCGATGATTATGGTATTACCTCGGGGGGGCAGGCTGTGCCTCCGGCAGCAGCACCGGCATCAACAGTGTCGGCAGGAATTAATCAGCCTGGATTACCGGTAAAGATAAGTTTCACCGCGTCAGGATTGATTTCTGAAGTGGG
>CAZAUB010000448.1:0-2418 GCA_964488195.1 uncultured Methylobacter sp.
GAAATCAGGATTTTTCCTTCCGGGTTCTTTACTACGCCTACGGCGACTTGAAGAGGGTTCATTTTTTAGTGGGCGCTGGAGCGCTCATCTTTATACACAAGTATCCAAGTAACTCGTCATACCCGCCGGGAAGCGGGTATCCAGTGCCATGGATGGCGAGCGTAAATACGTCCATGTAGTCTGGTTTCCGGCAATCCCTGCCGGAATGACGGTCTTCCCATAGACTTGTGTATAACGACGAGCGCTGGAGCGTGGAAACGATGAATGTAGCTAGCTGGTTCTGAAGCTGCCATCCATGGCGTCTGGATGGTTCCCGGTACAAATCTGTCTGAAACAGATTTGTATTAACCCGAAGGGCGGCCTGACGTGACCCGATAGAGCGCGTAGCGAATCCCTGCCGGGATGACGATTTTCCATAGTTCCCCACGCTCCGGCCTGAGAACGATAAACCTTTCGCCTTGTGTCTTTCGCCTTTCACCTGCTTTAAGTCCTATACTCCGCATTGATTTTTACATATTCATAGGACAAATCGCAGGTTAACACTTCCTGTACTGCTACGCCGCGCCCCAGTTTGACGGTCACGGTAATCTCTTCTTGATTCATCACCCGCTGCCCGGCTTCCTCGGTGTAATCGTCGGCTCTGCCGCCGTTTCTGACGATGCAGACATCATCCAGATACAACTGCACGTTTTCCAGCACCATGTTTTCCACACCGGCGCGGCCCACTGCCGCCAATATCCGTCCCCAGTTCGGGTCGCTGGCAAAAAAGGCGGTTTTCACCAACGGCGAATGGGCGATGGTTTTACCAACGCGCACCGCTTCTTCATCGGTCAAGGCCTGTTCGACCACAATGCGCATCAGCTTGGTTGCACCCTCGCCATCCCTGACGATAGCTTCCGCCAATTGTTTGCAAACGGTCATCACGGCATCGGCGAAAATCGGGTAATTCTCACTGTCCTGTTTGATTTCAGGAGCCAGCGAGCAACCGCTCGCCATCAATACGCAGGCGTCATTGGTGGAGGTGTCGCCATCGACGGTGATGCGGTTGAACGATTGCTCAACGGCCAGCGCCAAGCAGGTCTGCAACAGGGCTAGCTCGATTTTCGCATCGGTGGCGATAAAGCCCAGCATGGTCGCCATATTGGGCTGGATCATGCCCGCGCCTTTGGAAATGCCGTTGATGGTGATTGACTGGCCTTCAATTTCGATGAACTTGGATACGCCTTTGGCGAAGGTGTCTGTGGTCATGATTGCCTGGGCTGCCTTGTCCCAGTTATCGGTATTCAGGTTGCTTACGGCTTCCCGCAAGGCGGCTTTGATTTTGTTGACCGGCAGTGATTGACCGATGACGCCGGTAGAAAAAGGCAGCACCTGGGTTGCAGCACCATCAACCACTTCGGCAAGATCGGCGCAGGTCGCCAAGGCATCCTGCATGCCCTGCTCGCCGGTACCGGCATTGGCATTGCCTGAGTTAATCAGCAACCAGCGCGGGCTATGCGTCAGGTTTGCTTTCGCCACATGCACGGGCGCAGCGCAAAAGGCGTTCTGGGTAAACACCGCCGCGCAGGTTGAATGCTCGGCCATTTGTATCACCAGAATATCATCCCTGACGGTTTGCTTGATGCCTGCACATGCGGTACCCAGCGTTATACCTGATACTGGGTGCATAGTGGGGAAACTGCACTGCCCTACTGCCATAAGTTAAGCCTCGTTAAACTTTAAAAAACACAAATACGTTATCGATTTTTTTAACTTCCACGCGCATCAGTTTGCATTGTTTTTTTATGGCCTCTAACTGCTCCGGCTGTTTACTGATCGCAAAAGGTAAAATCACTTCCACTTCAATCTGGCCGTCCAGATAATGGATTCTAAAATCTTCTATAGCCAGCTTAATATTCACCAGATAGCGATCCAATAGCCGCTGCACTTCCCCACGAGACAGCGGTCTTGAATGATCCAGCAAGCTTTCGTCATCTTCAGGATCGATATGCACCAGCACATCCATCACGTCATCAAAGCGCCTGATCAAATCATCCCTGACTATATCGCCAATCATGTGTCCTTCCGAAACAGTAATGCGGGGATCAACGACGATATGCGCATCAATCAGCGCATCCTCGCCCATTTGCCGGGTGCGCAATAAATGGATGCCTTCGACGCCGTCAATCGCATGAATGGCCGCCTTGATTTCGTCTACCAGTTCGGGCGGCAATGAGGTATCGACCAGTTCTTTGATGCTATCAAGCACCAGATTCAAACCGATTTTGGCCACCATCAACGCAACCACGATAGCGGCTACCGCATCGGCCAACGGATAGCCCAGCATCACCGCGCCTATGCCGAATAACACCACCAATGATGAAATCGCATCACTGCGCTGATGCCAAGCGTTGGCCAGCAGTAATTTGGAGCGGGTCG
>CAZAUB010000449.1:0-2414 GCA_964488195.1 uncultured Methylobacter sp.
CTGATTTATCGCATCTGGCTGATACCTGCATCCAATACGCGCTGGATTTTCTCTATCTGGAGGCCTGCGAACTACGCGGCACACCGTTATTATCCGACGGCAGCCCGCAGCAGATTGTAGTGCTGGGCATGGGCAAACTGGGCGCCTACGAATTGAATTATTCTTCCGACATCGACCTGATTTTTGCCTATGCAGAAGACGGCGTGTTGCAGGACAGGAAAGAAACGACCTACGGCGAGTTTTTTACCAAGCTGTGCCGCAATCTGATAAAGGTGCTGGACGAGATCACCGTAGACGGTTTTGTGTTTCGTACCGATATACGCTTAAGGCCGTACGGCGATAGCGGCCCTGTCATCATGACCTTTGACGGCATGGAAAACTATTACCAAACCCAGGCCAGGGAATGGGAGCGTTATGCGATGATCAAGGTGCGCCAAGTCGCAGGCGACTTTAAAACCGGCGCGCAACTGATGGCTATGTTCCGGCCTTTTGTGTACCGGCGTTATCTGGATTACGGCGCGTTTGAAGAGTTGCGCTCGTTAAAGGCGCAAATCACCCAGGAGTTGCGGCGCAAAGACCGTATGGAAAACATCAAGCTGGGGCCGGGCGGCATACGCGAGATCGAATTTATCGGCCAAGCTTTTCAGCTGATACGCGGGGGCAACGACAAAGCTTTGCAAACGCGTGGCATCCTGGATGTTTTGCAACTGTTGGGCGAGCGGGAGTTGCTGGCGCAAAAAGACGCCGATCAATTAAAACAGTCATACCGTTTTTTGCGCCGGGTGGAAAATCATATCCAGCAATATCAAGACCAACAAACCCACGATTTGCCTATCGATCCGACTGCACAGCGGAGTTTGGCGTATTCGCTGGATTATTCCGACTGGACTAGCTTTAAACAGTATCTGGATCAGGTAAGAGCGCAGGTACACGAAGTTTTCGACCAGGTTTTTTCGCTATCGAAAAACGATGGTTCGACAGGCTCACCACGAACGGGAATAATTTGGGCTTGCGTGGCGGATGACTCGGAGTTGATCGAGCATTTAAAAGAATGGGGTATACAAGATACCGGCACGATGCTCACCGCGATAAAAGACTTTAAAAATTCCGTAGCGGTCAGGAGGCTGACGACCAAGGGCGCGGGCGTGCTAGACCGGTTAATGCCGCAATTGATAGAGGCCATGCAGCAGGTTGCTAACCCGGATGAAACCTTGCTGCGGATACTCGGCTTGTTTGAGGCGGTCGCGGGTCGGAATGTGTATTTAGCGTTATTGTCTGAAAACCCCGGTGCCTTGTCGCAATTGATCAGGCTGTCATCGGCCAGTCCGTGGATTTGCGATTATTTATCACAGTATCCGGTGCTGTTCGATGAATTGCTCGATACCCGCTCCCTGTACGAACCGCTGAAAAAAGCCGATCTTGACGAACAGCTTAAGGTTTTGCTGGCTCAAATTGAGGTTCAGGATCTTGAGCAACTGATGGTCATACTACGCCAGTTTAAGCAATTGAATGTGTTAAGGGTTGCTGCCGCCGATATTATGGGCGCAATCCCGCTGATGGTAGTCAGCGATTACCTGACCTATATCGCCGAAAGCATCGTCAGTCATGTTGTCGAACGGGCGTGGCTGATGCTGACAGAAAAGCACGGCTTGCCGCCCGATACCGATAATAATTCCATAGGCTTTGCGGTGCTCGGCTTTGGCAAACTGGGCGGCATCGAGCTGGGTTACGGCTCCGACCTGGATCTGGTATTTTTGTATGATTGCCAGGACGGCAATGCGATGACCGACGGTGCAAAGCCGATTTCCTGCGCCCAGTTTTATGGCCGTTTGGGGCAGAAAGTCCGGCATATACTCGATACCAAGATGTTGTCCGGCATACTCTACGAAGTGGATATGCGTTTGCGCCCCAATGGCGACTCCGGCTTGCTGGTCACGCATATCAACGCCTATGAGGATTATCTGAAAACTCAAGCCTGGACGTGGGAGCTGCAAGCGCTGGTCAGGGGCCGGTTCATCGCCGGCGATCCGCAGCTGAAAGAACAGTACGAGGCCATACGCAGTCGGATTTTGAGCTTGCCCAGGGATACTGAAGCCTTAAAAAAAGAAGTCCGCGAAATGCGCGAAAAAATGCGCGAAGCCTTGGCGACCAAAGACAAAGACCAGTTTGACCTAAAACAAAGCAAAGGCGGTATTGCTGATATTGAGTTTATAGTACAATTTGGCGTTTTAGATCAGGCAGCTTTTAATGCAGCGCTGACGACCTACACCGATAATGTAAGACTGCTTGAAGGGCTGCGACAGCAGGGCTTTATGTCCGAAGCCAATGAGCAAATACTTAAAAAGGCCTACTGCACCTATCGGGATTTCGGTCATAAACAGGTTTTACAAGGGGATAAGGCTGTTATAGCCGAG
>CAZAUB010000450.1:0-2406 GCA_964488195.1 uncultured Methylobacter sp.
CTTTCCACGCCGTAAATAGCCTGTCCATTTCTGCCAGTTAAGTTCTGCGATAGCCCGCTAAATTAATCCCATGTTTTTTCAGCTTGGTATAGACGGCGCGCGGTGTAATTCCCATGCCTTCCGCCGCTTTTTTTATGTCGCCCTGGTGCTGTTTTAGAGCGCTTTCAAGAAACGCTTGCTCAGCCTTGGCAAGAGCCTGTTCTTTGATGTCTTTCCATTCTTCAAGGTTAAGTGTGTTGGCCGGAAGCGGCAAATCCAACTCGGTCATTTCTTTGCCGGTGGCAAATAAAATACTGCGTTCAAGGATGTTTTCCAGTTCACGGACGTTGCCCGGCCACGGATAGGCGCGAATTTTTTGCATGACTTCACGGCTGACCGATTCAACCGCCTTGTTATATTTTTTGCTCAAGCGCTGCACAATCAACTGCACCAGATAAGGCAAGTCTTCCGGGCGTTCGGCCAGCGGTGGGATGCTTAAGCGAACTACGTTGATGCGGTAATACAGGTCATTGCGAAACAGGCCCTGCTTAACCAGTTCTTCAAGGTTGTTATTGGTTGCGGAGATTATTCTCAGGTCAACCGACAGGGTTTGTTTGCCGCCGACCCTTTCCAGTTCGCCTTCCTGTAGTACGCGAAGTAACCGGGTTTGTGCGGCAGGGGACAGTGAATCGACTTCATCCAAAAACAAGGTTCCGCCTTCAGCCCGCTCAAAATAGCCTTGATGCACTTCGATGGCTCCGGTGAACGCACCTTTCTCATGCCCGAACAGCGCGCTCTCAATCAGGCTTTCGGGAATTGCGCCGCAGTTAATGGGGATAAAGGGTTTATTGCAGCGGTCGCTCATCGCATGTATGGCGCGTGCAATCAATTCCTTGCCGACACCGGTTTGCCCTTGAATAAACACTGTTGCCAACGTGGGTGCAATCACTTCTATAGCTTGCAATATTTTCCGCATAGTCGGCGATTTGGCAATAATCGCCGGAGGCTGGTGTTTTGTTGCAGGTTGCTTGCTTTGTTGGCGCCAAATCTGCTGCATGCTCTGTTCAATGCGGGAGTGCAGCTCGTTAATATCCTGCATTTCCTTAACGGGTGTGGTGTCGGTGTATTCCATGCCCGGACGGTCTTTTGCCGCGTTCGGGTTGGTGTATACGCAAACTTCGCACTGACCGTCGCGACGGGCAATGCTTTGTTTGATTTCAACTTTGGCGTAACCGAAATTTCTGGCTGCGATGCCGCCAAAGACACTGGAAGTCATTCTGCACAATTCAGGAAAATTGGTGACCCGGTCGCCAAAGGGGCAGCAGCTGTTGGTAACGGTAATACAATCCTGGGTACTGGAAGCCAGTGAAAATTTACCGCCGATATTGTTTTTAAGGCCGAGGATCAGTTCGGTATAGCTTTCTTTATCGAGCAGTTCGCTGTTATGGGTTTCTTCCCGATAGGTTTCTTCAAAAAAGCACCCGGCAGTCTTGGCGATGTGTTCAATCAATTGCTCGCAGTGTTTTTGTCCCTGTTGTTCGCTGGCATGCATCAGCTCAAGGATGAAGGTTTGCAGGAAAAAAATCGGTGTTAAATCGGAAAGGGAGTTATTGCTCATGATGTTTTGTGAAGTAGATTTTCTCTAATTGAAGCACAGCTTCCTTGATCTGGCAACGTTAAAAATCAAGTCCCTGTAATTTAACAGAAACATTATTAATAATTACTGGCACAACACTTGCTGTTATTGAAGTGTAACTAACAACGAGGAGTTAAAAATGAACCAAGATAGACCCCCCTTAGATCCACATCCATTAAGCGAGTATGTTGCGTGGGCCGGAAACCGCAACCGTGAACCGCTTCTAGGTGTTTTAAAAGAAAAGCTGCCTAAAGATCCGGGAAATGTTTTGGAACTCGCCAGCGGCAGCGGTATGCACATTAACTATTTTGCGCCGCATTTTAAGCATTTGCATTTTCATCCTTCCGATAAGGATCAAGAGGTCTTTGATAATATCAAGAAACTGTCAATCGATCACAAGAACGATAATATCGCCGACCCTGTTCATCTGGATTTAACCAATCCGGAAACCTGGTTTAATGCCGGTAAACCATTTTCATTTGCGGCAATTTTCTGTATCAATATTTTTCAGGTGGCTCCCATATCAATTGCCGACGGCATGATGAAATGTGCTTCGCATCTACTGGATGACGATGGTTTTTTGCTGATTTACGGCCCGTTTCAGGTGGAAGGAACATTTACCACTGATTCTAATAAAGAGTTTCATCAGACATTGAGTTCTGCAGGGGTTTCGGAATGGGGTTTAAAAGATGTCGCCGATCTGAAAAAGGCGGCGGCAAATCATGGCTTGGAATTAAAAGAGCAGATCAATATGCCTGCCAATAATTTCTCGCTGATATTCGGCAGAAAGG
>CAZAUB010000451.1:0-2382 GCA_964488195.1 uncultured Methylobacter sp.
TCCGGCAGGGCGTAAAAGTCGGCAATATCTATGTCAACCGGAATATGATCGGCGCTGTGGTCGGCGTGCAGCCTTTCGGCGGCATGGGGCTTTCCGGCACCGGCCCGAAAGCAGGCGGGCCCGACTATCTGCGCCGTTTCGCCATCGAACAGACAGTCACCACCAATACCGTTGCGATTGGCGGCAATGCCGGTTTGCTTGCTAAGGATTTGCGCTAATTTAATAACTGATGTTACGCACGTCTAATGAGATGGTGCAATCCACGAAAAACACGAAAGGCACGAAAATGGATGGGGAAATTGGGTGCAGCATGTACTTTGACAACAAAGCTGGCCCCGCAATTTGTAGTGGTAGTGCATAAATTACTTCCCCGGCATCAGCGAAATCAAGCCCGTGCTTGCTAAGGTTAGATTGCTGTTTAGCCCGGTAGGTCGGGTAACAGCTTTTCGTTGCCCGACATTTTGATGTATGTGAATGTCGGGCATAAATAGCTTGCCCGACCTACGTGACTAACGTGGAGCTAAGGGGCTGCGCGTTTTTGCGCAGTCCCGCTTGAGCGTAGGGGGTTGGCGGCACTTTAGCGATACCAGTACATTGACGATATTTCTGGAAATAGCGTGGAACGTTTGCCAGTGTTGAATACGACAATGTCGTGATCCAACAGTTGACTACCACCCTTCGACCGTGTGTTGTACACGGGCTGGTGCGAATAAATTAGCAGGGATTCTATCTCCTCAATTACCTTGTTCTCTGGTGGTGGATATTCTGAATCGTTAGCGAGTTCTTGCCAGTCCTGGAATGGCTTGCTAATTGCTGCGGCGTATATTTGAACTGGATCAGGCTCATTATCGAGCCATTCGTGCTCATGCATTCTTGAGGTCACTGTTCGAAATGTCTTGCCGATATATAGAGGAACGCTCTTTCCATAAATCCCATGCGTTCCGCATATCATGTAAATTACGAGATTGGAATCATTTAGTATTTCGGCATTGTCAAGGGTATGAGGACCGTACCAATGAACATCGAAGTATTGAGGGTTAAACATAAGGCTCCGTTGCGTGATAGGAAGTGATATTGTGCCGCCTAACGTAGAGCTAACCGGGCGCGGCCCGAAGGATTTAGAAAATGAATAAAGATTATGACTGCGCTCCGGTTGAGCTTTGGGTTAGATTACGACAATATCCGCAGATAAAATCAGCAGTAATTGCCGCCAAAGTGATGGCCGAGATTGATCTCACCGCTTCCCAATACGCGTGTAAAGATGTGATGTCATTTCTTGCATCCGTTCGTCAAAAGCAGCCTGAAACGGCGCAGGAAGATTCCCGGCAAGAACGCCCTGCGCCTGTAAGAGTTCTTTTATTGCGGTAAGCAAATGATCGGGTTTTGGGTGCGTTTTCAGCATGGCGGCGATAATTAAGCGAAGCGCTAGCAGCGTACCGGCTGTCTGGATGTGGAATTCGTCTTTTTGGATGGATGTCATGTTGTGACCTCTTGGAAATCTAACGTAGAAATAACGGGACGCGGCGAATAGCCGTATTTTTAAACATAGATCGAGGCCGCGTTCCCGTTGATTTACGGGTTAGGTTTGTTTTGCAAATTTAAGTAACGTATTGATTTTTATAAGATAAATTTCAACGGGATCGCTATTATGTTTAATATTAAAATACTCAAGAAAGAGCCTATCTTTTGGTTGTATTCCCCACTTATCTGGATCAAGGTCATTGTCGCTGTGGTACTGTTTCCATGCCTTGTCGAACTGCCGCTTGCTGATGAACCCAAGGTTATGCCTAAAGAGAACTACTGCCTCACTATGACGCGGGAAAGCTTCGATAAGCATGTCTCGAATATCTTTGGTTATGGCTGGGTTTTGGAGCATGGCAACTTCTGGTGCGAAAGCTTCAATGAAGCTTTTAGAAACGATGCCAAAAGCATTCCGCTTCCTAACATAAAGAGCGACAACAGCAGCAACGATGCAAGCAAAAATACTGGCTTCTTGGGTAGTAATCATGATGATGATTTATGGCTTATTATTGGTCTGATACCGTCAATATGGTTAATGCTATGGTATCTACACAGGGGCAGCAAGAACCTAACGTAGAGCTAACCGGGCGCGGCACGGAAAGCTGAATAAACAAAACCGCATTATAACCGCGCTCCGGTTGAGCGCCATGTTAGGCATGTGTGCATTTGCCAACAAAAACTCAGTTATTCATGCGTCAAATTACTTCGGCTTGCCGCTACACAGGTAAACGAACTCCCATTGCGGATCGAGAATCATCTCGCCGCTTTTGACCTCGCATATCTCCGCTGGTCGGTCTTTTTGTAAGTAGTGCCTGACCGAAAAAGCGATTTTCCAACCGCCCCCCTTATTTTTGCCGGTAT
>CAZAUB010000452.1:0-2373 GCA_964488195.1 uncultured Methylobacter sp.
ATAACTTACCGCCTGACCCTAAAAACAAACCATGCCTGTATAAAATAGCTTAAGAGCGCCATCGGTAGTACGACAACCGCCATCGCCCAAATTCTCCCACCATAAATAGGAGAAAGCCATCCTATTAACTCCAGGTTAATTACAAAAATAACACCGTAGGAAATAAGGAACCTTGGAATTCTGACTAAGCCCAGTTCACGAAATACCAAACCACCTGTGGTAAAAAAATTGAATGTGATTGCGGCAAAAGTTGACACAATCAATACCATGAAGGTTGATAGATCAGTAAATGCAAAAAGAGTATAGACGGCAAATCCAAACAAGGTATTGAGGCCGCCGACACCAAGAAATTTCACAAAACGATGTGACATAAGTTTTGCTAACAATCCCAACCTACTCATTGTTTGGACGAAAACCGGCCGTGATCGTATTGCCGACATTCACTCCAATTTTAAGGCGGCCAATGCCAGTACGGATACTTATCCATTTCAATGTGCGCTTAAGTGCTTTGGGCAAGGGTGCGAGACGTATCCAGTAATCAAGTGAATAACGATTAATGAACGGAGCAGTTGAAATTTCAATAAATCCGGATCGTTTAAAAAGCTCACAAATACTGACCTTTGAAAATAACTGCATGTGTTCGATATCGATGATTGGGGATTTTTTTCCCAATAGGCGATTAACCACGCTGCCATAGTCATGAGTAATGGTAACGAAGATACCGCCTGGTCGTAATAACCGCAATGCTGACAAAGCCGTATCCATAGGGTTACGCACATGTTCCATAGTCATAAAACAACAGATTAAATCGAACGATGCCGGATTGAATGAGCTTTCTTCAAAGATTCCCATGCGTAACCATTCACGACGAGGTGCTGGTGCAGCGGCTATTGCGGCCGATGAAGGCTCGACACCAACCAATTCTACAAATCCTTCACTTCTCAACAACTCTAAAAAGATGCCAGTTCCAGAGCCAATTTCGAGAACGCTTTCTCTTTTCTTTAATTTTGCAAGGATGGGCTGAATCGCGCTGATATAGGATTGTGCTGCGTCGTTGGCCTCATCGGAACTATCGTACTCGGCTATGTGATAGGCCTGTGCCAGCTCGGCTTGTTCTGGCGGATTACTCGCATAAATCAATTCACAAATCCGACACCTAACCAACCGATAGCACATGTACTCGGGTTCCTTACGAGAAGCGTAACTAAAACCGGAAAATAGAGCTTGGTCAATGCTCTCTTCCAGAAACAGCGCTGCATCTTCGGCGGGGGTATTACAGATGGGACAAGGGCGCGTTATTGACATAGAAGCTGCTTATTGATAGATGATAGCGTTGTTTACGAAGGTTTTTTGGCAGTTAATGCGTATCCTAACGGGTCTATTCGTGAACCCACGCCAAAGATTAAAGAAATATGCGCGATGAGAAAAAAAATTAACGCACTCGGCAAAATCATTAATCCAAGAGGAATCGTTAATAATAAGTTTTTCTTTTTTGGTGGAAAAAACAGGCCTTGGATTAAACATAAAATTTTATTAAACGCCACTGCAAAGTCGTTACCTCTTTCGATTATTTCCACATCTATAAACCCATTGCTCTTGAAAAGGTATTCAAGGGCTTCAGGGGTAAAACGAAAATAATCATAAGGTAGATGATGTCTGCGAGCTGACCAAGGGACTGTTAATATCACTTTCCCATTAGGTTTCAAACATCTGTATATCTCGCTCAAAAAATTTCCTGTATCAGCAACATGTTCTAAGACCTCAACACACAAGGCATTGCTAAATTGATTTTCCAAAAAAGGAAAAGCACCACCGTTGTAATAAACAATTTCTTCGTTATTACGCATAGCAAATTCATTGGCATTTGCAATATCTAATCCCGTATAGCTAACCCCTTGCGGTAAAAAGCTTTTCCACGGTGCATTTCCTGCCCCTATATCAATAATGTCATTTGAAATGCTCGCTAATTGTGGACGCAAAAAATCAGTAATGGTTTTAAGCATGCCTATCCGGTTAACGCCCAAACGGCGCGTCGAACCCCACAATGGGGCCGTATTCGCATACACGGGCTCCAATATGTCCCCTGGTCGGCCCGCCAAAGTGGGGCGCGCGCCACTTTCTGGCCGGAAATGGCCTGACGTGAAATTGTTGGGCGTTAACCGGATAGGCATGGTTTTAAGTTGCAAATCAACTAAACAGCGAATTGAAAAAAGCAGCGGATTATCCTTAGGTGAGGAAACCGGAATCGGCTTAAATAGTTCCTTGTCATTGTTGAAGGTATTTTTCGTATTCATAACCACCTTGTTTTATGAAATCTGCTTACCATCAGGTAATAGCTCTGTAGTTTTACCATTGCGTATCAGCGCTGAGCGA
>CAZAUB010000453.1:0-2371 GCA_964488195.1 uncultured Methylobacter sp.
GCAAAATATTGCGTATCTACAGGGCGATTCAAGATTAACAAATATTATCCAAGTTTATGATCAATGGTAGCATAAGCGATATTTTTAGTCCGCGATAGTGAAATTATTATGTGGAATTTATGACTTATCGAGTAATTAATGCAATAGTTGTACAAAGTGATGCCGAACTGTCGGCGGCGCAAGCTCACGGCATGGCGACGGGTATGTTGTGCGCCAATGAACAGGCCCAAAGCGCCGAGTGGTTAACCGAGTTTTTTTTGCATGCAATACCGGCGGCTGATGAAGACAGGATAACATTGGTGCATTTGTTTGAAGATACGCAAAGCTTATTGGCGAGCGATGAATTCGAATTCGACTTGTTGTTGCCGGGTGATGAGGCCTTGTTGAGCGAGCAGGTTGAGGCATTAACTGACTGGTGCCGGGGCTTTTTATTGGGCGTGGGTTTTACTCATGCCGCTTCTGACTTGTCCAGGGAAGCGATCGAAATACTTAAAGACATTGCCGAATTCACTAAGCTGGATACAGCAGCTGAAGGAGAGGAAGATGAGGGGGATTTTATGGAAATTACCGAATATATGAGGTCAGCTGTTTTGTTGCTGCGGAGCGAATTTAATAAAGAAGGCGAAAGATGAAAGGCGAAAGGCGAAAAAATCGTCTTAAACCTTTAGCCTTTAGCCCTTAGCCTGATTTTAATATGAAACAGAGTGAATTTAAGAAACGCCGCAAGCAATTAATGCAGCATATCGGCATCGGCAATATTGCGATTATCGGCAGCGCAGCAATCAGAACCCGTAACCGGGATGTGAATTATCCGTTCCGGCAGGATAGCGACTTTTATTATTTGACCGGCTTTAATGAACCTGATTCCCTGGCCGTTTTTATCCCCGGACGCAAACAAGGTGAATACATTTTATTTTGCCGCGAATTCGATGAAAAAAAGGCTTTGTGGGAGGGTGCGCATGCCGGTCTTGAAGGCGCTACCACGCATTATAAGGCCGATGATTCTTTTCCGATTGACGACCTGGATGACATTTTGCCGGGCATGCTGGAAGACAAGGGCAAGGTTTTTTATCCGATAGGGAGGGATTCCGATCTCGATCACAGTTTATTGGTCTGGATCAATCATATCCGTAGCCAGTCCAGAAGCGGTGTTAATGCACCGGGCGAACTGGTTTCGCTGGAACATATTCTGCATGAAATGCGCTTGTTCAAGAGCGCTGAAGAGCTCAAACTGATGCGCCGCGCCGCTGATGTTTCTGCCAACGCCCACGTTAAAGCCATGCAAAAATGCAAGCCCGGCCTGTATGAGTATCAGATAGAGGCGGAAATTATTTATAACTTTATCCAGGACGGATTACGCGCGGTTGCTTATCCTTCGATTGTGGCTGGCGGAAAAAATGCCTGCATACTGCACTACACTGAAAATGCCGATAAATTAAAAAGTGGTGATTTACTGCTGATTGATGCCGGTGCAGAGTGCGACCATTACGCCGCGGATATTACCCGCACTTTTCCGGTTTCCGGTTGCTTTAGCGAACCGCAAAAACTGCTTTATCAACTGGTGTTAGATGCCCAGACGGCGGCCATCGCACAGATCAAGCCGGGGCTACCGTGGCATCTGGCGCATGATGCGTCGGTTGAAGTGCTCACCAAAGGGCTGGTGTCGCTGGGACTGCTCAAAGGCCGTGTGGCCAAGCTGATCAAGGATGAAAAATACAAGCAGTTTTACATGCACAGGATTGGTCATTGGTTAGGCATGGATGTGCATGATGTCGGCGACTATAAACTGGATAAGGAATGGCGCTTGCTGGAACCCGGCATGGTGCTGACTATAGAGCCGGGCTTGTATATCCCGGCGGATTGCCTGACCGTTGACGAGCAATGGCGCGGCATAGGCATACGCATTGAAGATGATGTGCTGGTAACCGCTTTGGGGCATCAGATTTTGACCGGCGGCGTACCCAAAACCATTGCAGAAATTGAAAACTTAATGCAGGCGACCTGATGCAACATGATTATGATTTAGTGATTGCCGGAGGCGGCCTGGCAGGTAACTGCCTGGCACTGGCGTTAAAAGACACCGGACTGAAAATTGCAATAGTTGAAGCGAGCACCCGCGAACAACACCATGACTCTCCCGTCGGCGACAGGGCGTTGGCTTTGGCTGCCGGTACCGTAAAAATGCTTGAGGCGCTGGGTATCTGGCAGGGCATCAGCCATGCCGCCACCGCAATCAAAAATATCCACATTTCCGATCAAGGCCATTTCGGCAAAGTCAGGCTTTCGGCGCAAAAAAAAAATGTGGCGGCACTGGGCTATGTCATTACCGCAAGGGACATTGAAGCACACATCGCCAAGCTGGTAACCGACG
>CAZAUB010000454.1:0-2360 GCA_964488195.1 uncultured Methylobacter sp.
GAAAAACATTGTCAAGCATTATTTTTTGTTTTTACGCTGAATAGTTACAAAAAATGGAAGGAAGGAGATTCAGGCTCGTACCGACCTGGAGATGATGCATATCGTTATGCTCGGCCCGAATATATCCGGCGTTTATCGGAAATCAGACAAGGAGCACGTTATCGGTACGCCGGATTTGAGCAGCTTGTACATGTTTCATCTGGAATTATAAGGTTTTTCCTTGAACCGGCTGCACGCATGTTTACTGAGCAGCTTTTAAAAAATGAAGATCAACCCTTAAACGAAATTTCCCAGTCAATACAAGATCAAGAGTTACGCAAACAATCGGATCAGTTACTTTTACAAGATTTTGACGAACTTGCTCAAGAAGCAGAAAAATTAAATATCACTAACACTCAGCTAAATGAAATTGAGCGATTAAGAAATATTGTACGTGGCATAGGTGCTCGATTCAAAGTCAACATAATGGATGAGACATGCACCCAACGTAGAGTTTTCTCTTTTTCAATCAGCGGTGAACCCTCTAAAAAGATAAAAGCTATTTTGAAATTGGGTGTCATTCATGGTTATTTTTACATGGATAGTATTAATGCCAAAAACGGCATGGAACGAGTAACTCTGTATGTATTGACGCGACGACTTGCTCCGGCATTTTCTCTCGATCCGATTGGATTTTCAGGTTATTTAACCTTAACTACAAAAGAGCTTGCAGAAATGTCCGAACACCCTCAAACATACATTAACCGCCTGCGAAAGAAAAAGAAAGGGATTGATACTTCATCTGATAGCCCTACCCAGCTTTCACTGCTGGAAGGAAATAGTGATGCATAAAATACCGCTCGAAAATCTCAGGAAACATTTCGTTGATGGCAATTATGTCTTGATGGTTGGATTAGGTTTTGACCAACGCTGCCTGACTACCCTCAGTCACTTTCCCTTAGAAAAGACTGTTCAAATTATAGGCATTTCAAACGTAGGCTGGAGTGCTTCCAATGAAAAAAATATTACTGAATTTAAAAAGTTAGTTGGAGCAAATGGAATAGTCATTGGTGATAATGCTACATCTGTTATGGAAGTGTCTGATAGGTTAGTTGAGTTTATTAGAACATTTCTTGAATACCCCGAAAAATCTTTGGTAATTGATATTACCTCACTTTCACACGAATTACTTGTTGTGCTACTAGGAATACTACACAGCTTACAAATTATGAAAAAGGTAACTCTATTATATGTGGGAGCCTCTGAGTACAGTTTTAATGCACCAGGCGAGGCAGTGTGGCTGAGTCGAGGCGTGCGCTCTATCCGTTCTATTCTTGGCTTTCCTGGAACAATGCTCCCATCTAAAAAATTACATTTGGTGATCCTCGCAGGATTCGAGGTTGAACGTGCATCAGAGATTATTGTTCGCTATGAACCTGCTTCTATGTCTATTGGATTAGGTAAAAAAGAACAATCAGTATCCGAGGAACACCATGTGAAGAACAAGCTTTTTTTTGATCGATTGAACCAGTTTGTGAAAGAGCAGGATACTTACAATGAAGAAATTCAACACTTTGAGTTTTCATGTATCGACCCACTACTAACCAAGAGTCAACTGCTGTCTCATATCGACAACTTAAAAACGCTAGACGATAAAAATATTGTCATTTGTCCACTGAACACAAAACTATCAACTGTTGGGGTTGTTCTAGCGACAATTGAGCATCCAGAAATTCAAATTTGCTATGCAGAACCAGATGAGTACAACACTGAGGGATATTCTAAACCTGGGACAGAGGTAACTATTATCTCGTTGGAAAACTTCTGAATCCAAGTAGAGATTGCATCGCGCACCATTTATGAATGCCAATACGATTGGACATCGAAAAGGGCCGCGCGATGAGTCCCCCTCCCGAACTGGCGGCTGTGCGCGGATGTAACCGACCGGCAATTCTTTCTGACGATGTTGTTAGATTCGCGATTAGATCTGTAATTCCGATTGGAATACTGTCAAGCAGGCAGGGTTCGATACGGTAAGGCGTTTCAAGGGGTAATGGCATGCCGATCTTCTATCATCATAATATATTGTTTTTATAAGGAAAAGCATACTATTTATTTCAAATTTTGCCGATTTTTCTGCCGATTGCAGAAATGAGCTTAATTTATTGTTTTGATTAATGTTTGTTTGCTGGTTGCACAGGATCTGTGCCGGTTTTAATTGAACAGCCCGTCATGCAGGTATCGTGTACCTTTTTTCAGATAGACACGGTCAAAATCGCCTTACTTGATCGCCCGCAATAAATTGCCACAATACAGCTCCATACCTGTTTTTGTCGGCATCCACAGTTGTTTTATTTCCACCTGATTTGCAGAAAAATACT
>CAZAUB010000455.1:0-2344 GCA_964488195.1 uncultured Methylobacter sp.
TTATGCTTGATAAATAACAAGCCTTTAAAGCCGCACCAGGGCGGCACGTCCCTTTGAGCGCTCTGTTAGGCCGGGCAGTACGCACCAGAGCCAAACAACCACCAAACAAAAGTGGCAGATTAGCCTGAAAAGTTGGGTTGCAAAAAGACGCAACCTATATCGCTGGTCAATATTTACCACAATGCTCATTCTGTTGCGGAGCCAAATATGGCCCCGCCAAAAAGCCCTGATCGGCATTGTAAATCATGCCCCGGTTCGCCACCCTGGATAGGTCATGGGTAAAATCGGCGACATTACCCACCATTTGAGTGACCGCCGCAGCGATCAACATCGCGACCGGATCACCGCCCCCGCCTCCGGACCCTTGGCTGACTGCTTGCATTCCATGCCAGATCACTTCGCCAGAAGCGGTATCGATCAGTTGGGCTCTGGCTCGGATCGTCGTGACCGACTGGATCACGACATATTTTTGCCCCCATTCCTCGATCGTGACATAAAGCACTGCGTCCGCGCCGATGATTTCGCGGATTTTTTTCAGCGCGACGCTGTGCATTTCCTCCGCCGACGGCAGACCGTTTTCCCTCATATACGCATCGATCACCGCGACCGGATACACATAATAGCCGCATTCGGCCAATGGAAGGGTAATGGTCGATAAATAACTGTACGATGCGTTCACATCGGTAGTCTGGTTTAACGGCGGTAGCACCAGAATCGAGCGCGGCCGGTGGCTGCGAAATAACGAATAATCGAACGGAGGCGTGGTTACACAACCTGACGTAAACACGAACAGCAAAGCAAGCCACATTTTGAATTTCGGATTGGCTGATTTCATTTTTTTAACCTGCTCAGCATGCCGTCAATAAAGGCCGCCGATTCCGGAAACAATTTTTTTTCGGTTTCAAACTCGAGCACAGCCGTATGCGTATCGCCCTGCATAAAATACATATAGCCGAGATGTGCATGTAGGCCGGGCGGCACGGGCTTGCCAGCCTCGCCTGCCTTGCCGACGTCTTCGCGGAGCTTGGCAATCTGAGTCGCAGGATCCGCAGAACCGGGCTTGACATACATCCGATAGATTAGGTCTTCATACTCTCCCCAATAATACAGAGATGGCGCGGCACAACCGGACAGCACCAAGCCGCAGGCCGCCAACCATAATCCCGGTTTGCAAAGCGCCACGCTTAATGGCTTAACGACGGATGCCATTGACCGCGCTCCAAGCCTTCAACCAGGCGGTTCACCGCCTCCATGATCGCCAGATTCAGTACCTTGCCGTTCAGCGTAGCATCGTAACCGGCTTGTGAACCGAAGCCTATGACTTCGCGGTTGCTCAGTTCATATTCCCCGGCGCCCTGCACAGAGTAAATGATCCGTGAGGTCTTGACATCGACCATATTCAAAGCGACCTTGGTATAAGCGACCTGGCTTTTGCCGTAGCCGAGAATTCCGAACAATTGCGTATCGCCAGTCGTGCGCCGACCGAATTCGGTCACATCGCCAGTTAGTACCACCTCCGCGCCTTGCAGTTGCTGCTCTGCGCCTCTGATCTTGGCTTCCTGGCTAATCTCTTCCATGTTTTCCCGATCGACCACATCGAAACGGTTGGATTGCTGCAAATGCGTTTTCAGGATCGTCTTCGCCTGGTTGCCCAGTTGATCGATGCCGTCGGAAAAAATGCCGCGCATATAGGACGAACGGTTTTGAAACTTGCCGACGACCAGCACATGTTTAACGCTATGGTAAGCCGTCATCGAAGACGGCACGGTCTCGGGCGTCAATGTCCGGTGCGATTCGGTCGCGCATCCTGACAGCAAGGCGATCAATAATGGAAACATAACGCGCCAACCATGGTTTTTTCGATCATTAAATAACGGTAACATAGGAAACCCCTAAGACTTGTTGGATTATTTTTTATTAAAACATTCAAATTGGGTTATATCCATTCGTAAAATTACCGATCCGCAAGAAATTGGTAATTGGAACGATTCACTTCAAACGTCTTTTAGGTTTATTATTTAGCTCGATTGTTAAAAACACGAGCTAGCGCCTTGACGTATCATGCCAAAATCAATAAAAGAGAAGCCCTGATAACCGGGATGGTCGCTCGGTCCTCGGCCTTAACGCCGAGCCGCTCAAAGACTTTGAGCCCTGCCGCCGCCTAACGTGGAGGTAAGGGGCGTGCCGTGGAAAAACCTCCAGCGAAGCCGCCGAACCCGGATTTAAAGACAAACCTCCAAAACCGCCATGAGGCGGCACGTCACTTTGACCGACATGCTAGGCCGATTGTAAAAACAGACCTTGAACGAAGCTAAGGAAAACAATTGAATGAAAAAAGGGAAGC
>CAZAUB010000456.1:0-2331 GCA_964488195.1 uncultured Methylobacter sp.
TGTATTATAACCTATTGATTATATAATCTTAATGTGTTTTTCGGTCAGGCACTATATAGGAAAACGAATTAAAGTGGGGTTTGCTATAAACAGCGCAAACCCTACATTAAATATCCGCACCTCATAAGTAACGAGGTCGGGCTTTTTAAAAACTGGGAAACTTCAGTTCAATATTAACGTCAACTGTAATGCCCAATCGTTTTCTACGACGATAGGCGCTACGGTGATGCAACAATTAATCATTTAAGGAATCCACATGAAATTAAAATTTATTGCCGCGTTAATGGGCGCTCTCGCGCTTGGCTTAAGCGCTCAGGCTAATGCCACCGAGCATCATACAGCGCAAGCGTTGGAGCATTCGGCTATGGCTACGGCTCATGGACAGGATGGTCATGCCGATCAACTGCTCAAGCATGCTGAAGAAGGTTTAAAACATGCCGAAGCGGCTGAAAAAGAACATGCTGAAGCGCATGTGCACATGACCGAGGCGGTTAAGCATTTAAAAGAAGCCATAGATCACGCTAAACAAGGCCATGCCGATGTCGGCACCAAGCATACCGAAGAAGCTATGACTCATATGCGCCAATCCATCGGCCAATAAAAAAGCCGGTAATAATGGGCGGTGGCTGAGAAACTTCCCAGTCACCGCTTTGTCCCCATCCTCCCCACAAAGACCGAAATATCGGCGATTATATTCACTCAAGCCGGTTAATTACAAACTAGATGTTCTGTTTAATCTGACAAGTTGTCTTTAACAAATCAACTCTCTGCCGTAGCTCTTTACCCGGTTTGGAATAGGGGAAATATCTGGCGGGCAAGTTTAATTTTTCTCCTGATCTGGGATCCCGGCCTGTATAAGGCGGGCGATAATGTAAGGAAAAACTGCCAAAGCCCCGGATTTCTATCCTATCGTTTGCCATCAGGGCTTCACTCATGTGCTCGATGATACAACTCACCGCCAATTCCACATCCTTTCGCTGCAAATGAGGCTCTGTTTTTTAGCCAATTCGTCAATGAGTTCTGATTTTTTCATGTCAACTCCAGTGTCTGTATAAAAGTCATTCAAGCGGCCAAGCAGGGTTGTGTGTCATATGCCCTATTTTGGTATGTGAAATGCCTTGGTAAGTCATGCAATGATTTGCTTGAATCCAGTTGCTATGCGGCTTTAAAGCATTTCCATAACGCAAACTTAGATATTAAGCAGTTATCGTGCCATTTTGTGTGGCATATTGTCGCGCGGCAATATGCCACATTTTCAAGGCCGATTTTAGTCATTAAACTATACCCAACTCTTGAGAACGCTCCTTTACCTAAAAGGATTAGAGTTTAGCTATCCTTCCTCTCTAATGCGGTCAGCAACCCTGGTCGCATCTTTTTAGCTTAGCCTGCGGGTGGAATCATGAAACGGAATTACCAAACTGATGCATCCTACTCCATTACCGATCAAGATTTGATCAGACAAATCGCTTTCCATGAGGCAGGCCACGCAGCCGCCATCTATCTTTACAATAAACAAAAACAACTGCCCCCGGTGTATTTTCAAATCACCATCAAGGCGCAGGATCGCCAAATAGACAGCCCTTTAAATACCTGTTCATTAGCCTATGATCACTGTGCCGCAGTCGTAGAAGGAGGCCGCCTGATTCATAGCCTGCCGGTTGCGTTGATTGAAAGTGCTCATTATTTTTCAGCCACCGAACAAGATTCCTATCAGACCGCTTTTGAAGCGGATATGATCAATTTGCTGATCGGGCCCCTAGCGGAAGCAAAACATGTAGCCCTTCGTGATGACGAACAGTTTAATGCTCAACTGGTTAACATTAATGCCCTGCATAATTACGGTGGCACATCTGACCTTAACAAGGTTTATGAATATCTGAATATCTTTATCGCGACCCGAAGTCGCCACGAAGAAAAGCTGGTTGAGTTGCTTAACAAAGCCTTTCAGTTTATAAACTCACCGATTCATTGGAAGGCCATTGAGCGTCTGGCTGGCTATATTCTTAACAACAAGGAAAACATAATCAGCTGTGAGGAGGCGATTGCTGTACTGGATGGAAGCGTGTCGCCAATAATGAAGTATTAGTGTTTCGCTAAATAAAAAGCATTGGAATCAGACTGGTACTACTTGGTGGAATCCTGCATTCAGTCTTTCCGGTTAGTTATGCCATGCGGAACATGCGCGGCGGCGACGTGCTGGGCGGCGGACTCACAATGACCTTTTTGATCATCAAAGAAAATATCCGCGCCAAACGCCTTTAAAAAAGCGCCCTTGTCTATGCCGCCCAAAAAAAGCGCCTCATCGATACGGATACCCCAGGCTCTTAGTGT
>CAZAUB010000457.1:0-2313 GCA_964488195.1 uncultured Methylobacter sp.
CCGAGCGGTTATTAACTCTGTTGCGAGAAAAATCAAATCTGACCATGTAAAAATATATTCCTCTGAAAAATAACAAGGTGATTCTATGATTACATTAGACCAACAGCTAGAGCACCAGCTTGAGCATATCGCAGTAGAGCAGGGCATCAGCGTTTCTCAGCTGATTAAAGACTTTATTCTTGATTACCAGTCCGAAAGGGAAGCGATTGCACGGGCCGAACAATCTTATGCTGAATACAAGCGTACAGGTCAAACCGTGTCTTTAGATCAATTAATAAAAGACAATGACTTGGAAGATTGAATTTACTGTTCAAGCTGCGAAGCAGTTTAACAAGTTGGATAAATCGGTACAGCAAAGGATCAGCACCTTCCTTAATTCCCGTTTGGCTAAATTGGACGATCCACGGCAACTGGGAAAACAACTGCAAGGCCCGTTGTCCGAGTTTTGGTCTTACAGAGTTGGCGATTACCGCTTATTGGCCGTATTTGAAGGTGATCGGTTTATAATCGTTCTTAACGACATTGCTCATCGAAAGCATATTTACAAATAGCTTTTAAACCACTCTCTCTTTCCCGCACATCATAGTAGTTCATGGCCTTAAACAAGAAAGCAGCTGTTATTTCACTCTTTCAATATGAATCAAAGTTGCTCTTAAAGAAGCCAGCACGTCGATAAACAGGCAAACCATTGAGCTGAAAATAAATAACACGCTGAACACGACAAACAAGATCAAAACTTCAGCGCTGATTTGATCGGTAAATCGCAACGCTATTGAGCCCAGCATAAACACGCCGCTGCTTATTGAGCTGCATAACAGCAGGCCGAAACTCCACTTGAGCACATGACACCGGTACACCATGGTGTTGAGTTCTATTTCCAGTTTTTCGGCTTGTGAACTGGTTTTTAGTTCAGCGTAAATGTCTCTGACCCGGCCTATGGCATGGGTATAACGGGCGTTTAAGGTCAGTACAAAAATGCCGATGCTGGAAAACAAAACCAATGAGCTGGATACCAGTTCAACGATGCCGTCCAGTTTGGACAGCATCAACCCTCCTGACCGTCGATTCTGGCGCCGGCTAATATCGGCGCATAAACAAATACGAATAACGAGAATGCTGCCAGCCAGAAAAATGTCGATACATAGATTAAGGTTTCGTACCAGCCCGGCATCGCTATCGGTAATAAAACCCGGAACAATGCGGCGACATTAATCAACACAAACGCGATAGCTATCGCATTGGAAGCCTTCAGCGCCCGGCCGGTGTGACCTAAGGATACCCTCGCCATCATGCCCAGCGTTAACACGCCGATGCCGCCCAGCGTAAAAGCATGCAGCGCCAACGACGGCAGTATTACAGAATAGGCCGACAATACGGTCAACATAAAGCCTAAAATTACCCAGCCGTAACCGGCATAAAGCACCCATAACAACGGCACATACCAGATACGTTTTACATACCAACCGAAGAGTCTGGCGATGTTGACGGCAGCGGCAATAAGCGCCGCCAAAGCCAGCAAGGTTCCCGAAATGCTAAATAGTTGCAGAGCAAATACGATAACGGCTGATGCTATCGACACGTTATCCAGCAGCGGGTTTCTGATGATCAGCGTTCCCGGTATCCCCCGTTCGGTAAAAAAAGGAAACACGCGTCCGGCAATGATCAGGATCAGGATGATGATAGTCGCAACGACCAGCTGGATGCCTGTTGCTGCGGTATTTGCTTGCAAGCCCAGCATTTGTGCATGGATCAAGCCGTTGCCCAGAGCCAATAGCAGCAACAGACCGATAAAAAACATATTCCGGTATTGTCTTGCTTCAATGATCGGCTTGCTGACCTGATAAGCCAAGGCCGGGAGAAATGAAAAGTCCACCAGTGCAATCAAGGCGTCAGGCAACTCGCCGGCATAAAATGGCAGGATGCGCCCATAGAGCCATAACAGGCACAAGCTTGCCAATTGATCGCCGGTCACCGTCGGTTTGCCCGTCCAGTTTTTAACCGCCGTTAATAAGAATCCAGAAATGACAGCTACGGCATAACCCAGCAGCATTTCGTGCGCATGCCAGTAGTTATTAGGGAAATAATGTTCCGCCGTTAACGTGCCGTTGAACAGGGCATTCCAAAAGACAATCAGAATTAGTGCTGCGAGTCCTGCCAACGCAAAAAAGGCTCTAAAGCCCAGGGCAAAAAGGGGGTAATCAAAAATAGGTTGTGGTTTCATTGCGATGTTTTCCTGCCGGTTCAGCGTTCGAGAATGTCGGTAATTATAATATTTACACATTAAAATTAAATTTTTTAAATCTGCTGTTCCTA
>CAZAUB010000458.1:0-2312 GCA_964488195.1 uncultured Methylobacter sp.
ATTTAATATTGCCATCCATGGCTTCTGGATCCCGGCAATCCCTGCCGGGATGACGTGTTATGTTGATGCCTATGCTTTCAGAAAAACTGAGCCTTTAATTACATCCGCTGGCTGGGCTTACCTTGACCTGCCAACCTGATACAACCGGGGAGACCGGTATGTTTTGCGTTTCACCGCCCGTCGCAGCTAATCCGAGCAGGGGAATGGCTGCCAAAATCGGCATACTGGTGACCAGAGATTCCCAGTCGGCAGGAAAAATCTCTGTTCCAAGATGAGGTCGTCCGATCTGTAAAAGACTGCCTTCCACTGCACCAGCGGACAATACCATCGCACAGGCAAAAGCGGGCTTGCCCCGACCAGGGGTTAGATATTTAGGCCAGCTCTCATCGTAGCAGACCAGCAGCAATTCTCCGCCAAGACCAGCCAGTTGGCACCAAGCCTCCAACAAAGCCATGGCAAAAGTGTCGTAACCTGCGGCCAAGGCACTGGCGGGTTGAATGCAATGTTGGGTGATAGTCCAATAACCGGCCACTGTGTTTTGGACGGAATTATGGAAAACGCTGGGGGAAATGATGCCATCGGATTTGGCCAGTTCGGTGCAAAGCAGGTCGGTGGTCTGGATTTCACCGGCCACGCTGGCGAACACCGAGGCAAGAGTTTCGGGTGAGCGTTGTGCCTGTCTACAGGCCACTGTCGCAGCGCTAAATGCCATTTGCGTCGCCTGACTGGTACGGCGGCGCAACAGGGGCGGGATCGTATTGCGGTCGATGTCGAAGGCAGGGAAGGGGAGGCTCACCCGAAATTCGGGATCTGGGGCGCATGCGCCAAAGCCCAGCAAGCTCATGCATTCCATCAAGCCACCTCCAGCAAGACGCTGGCGTTGTTGCCACCAAAGCCGAAGGCATTGCTCAATACCAGCTTAGGCGCACTATCCAAACGCGGCGCGGCGATGACCGGGCAGGGACATAGCGGGTCGGGCTGCTCTAAGCCGCAAGTACCCGGCAAAAAACCTCGATCCAGAGCCAGCAGGCTGACCACAGTTTCCACTGCTCCAGCCGCACCTAGCGTATGGCCGAACAAGCCTTTCACTCCGCTGCACGGTGGCGGGTTTGGGAACAAGCTGGCGATGGCCTTGGCCTCGGATAGATCGTTGAGCGTACTTGCGGTGGCGTGCAGGTTGATGTAATCGACATCGCTTAAATCCCGGCCTGCCAGACGCAAAGCTTGGGCCATAGCCAAAGCTGCTCCCGCGCCTTCCGGGTGCGGTGCGCTCATGTGATAGGCGTCGGATGATTCTCCCACTGCCAGAAGACGCGGACAGGTGGCGTTATCCGCGCTTTGACGTTCCAGCAACAACAGGGCCGCTCCCTCGCCGATGTTGATACCCTGGCGGTTGGTGTCCATCGGACGGCAAGCTTCGGACGAGATCAATTGCAAGCTGTGGAAACCGCGCAAAGTCAAGCGGCACAAGCTGTCCACACCGGCGACCAAAACCGCATCGCAAAAATTGGCCACGATCAGTCTTTGCGCCGCTCCCAAGGCTTTTGCGCTGGAAGAGCAGGCAGTTGAAATTCCGTAGCAAGGGCCTTGCAATTCGAGTTCGCGCTGAAGAAATTCGGCGGTGGCTTGAGCCGTCTGGATTTGCAGGAAATGAAAATCGCTCGGCATGATCCCGTCACTCAGAAAATGAGCATAAGCGTTCTCGGAATCGTAGATTCCCGAGGTGCTGGTGCCTAACACCAGACCCACACGCAAGGCACCATATCGTGCTATTGCACGTTCCACATCGGAGCGGAACTCGCCTTGGTTAAGCGCCTTGAGAGCCAGTCTTGCGTTGCGGCAGTCATACGTCTTAAGGCTAGTGCGGATATCCGGCAAAGGTGAAGTGACCTCACCTGCTACAGTTTTGAAAGGGATATCGAATAAGCGTAGAGGCTTCAGGCAGCTTTGGTTGACGATGAGGCTGCTATACAAAGCGTCCACATCGTCCCCGGCGGCGCTGACGCACTGGTAGGCCGTAACGGCGACAGGCGGTAAGTGTGGATGCTTCGTCATTGCAGGGTTGGCTTTTGGATCAGCAAAGGGCATAGCAAAAATCCCAAGGTAACTCCCAGACTCACGGACAGCGCCAGGATCGGCAAAGTCGGCGTCTTGCCTAGCCCCAAAGCGCCAAAGGAAGCCAAGGTGGTTAAGGTGGACGAGGCAAGGGCGTGGTAGGTGATGTCGGAATCCCGGCCGCGATTATCCATGAAGAATATACCGTAATCAACACACAGGGAAACCGATAGCAGCAGGCCGATTACATGGAGGAA
>CAZAUB010000459.1:0-2289 GCA_964488195.1 uncultured Methylobacter sp.
TATTTTTACATGGTCAGATTTGATTTTTCTCGCAACAGAGTTAATAACCGCTCGGCAAAATCAATTTCAGGAACGGCTTTTACCGGGATAAACCAATGCTGCACGCATGCAAAGGTCATGCACTTTACCGCGTCCTTCTCGGTCATTAATACCGGCGCTGGCGACCGGCCGGTCGCCACTACAGGAAACGAGATGTCGTCAGGCTGGAATTTATAGTGATCGGGAAAACTGTGGGTTTTACAGGTCAAACCGGCTGACTCCAGCAGCTTGAAAAATCGGTCGGGGTTGCCTATGCCCGCCAAGGCATGACAGCCGGTTGCGCTAAATTCCTGCAACGGTTTTTGCTGTCCGGTGACGAGGTTGACGGCAGTATTCCCGGTGATTTGCATCGAAAACTCGTGGTCTTCCGCTTTTTCTCCGTTCACGACGATAAAATCGACGCTCTGCAACCGTTCTATCGGTTCGCGCAGCGGCCCTGCCGGTAGGCAGTAGCCGTTGCCGAAGCGCCTTTCCCCGTCGATCACGGCAATCTCAATATCCCTGTTCAGCGCGTAATGTTGCAGGCCGTCGTCGGATAAAATGACATCACAGACCGATTGTTCAAGCAACAATCTGGCGGCATCCACCCGCAACGGACTTACGGTCATGGGGCAATCGGTTTGCTTGGCTATCAACAAGGCCTCATCCCCGACATTTTCCACAGTGCTGTTGGCATCAACCCATTGCGGCCAGACTTCAGCTTGCCCGCCGTAGCCTCTGCTGATAATGCCGGGCTTATAACCCTCGTTTTTAAGTAGCTGGGCCAACCAGATAATCAACGGCGTTTTACCGGTGCCACCTACGGTAATATTGCCTATCACGATAACCGGAACCGGCAGGGTGTGTTTTTTTAACACGCCGATACGGTACAGGAATTTCCTGAACTTAACGAAATCGCTGAATAAAAAACCCAACGGCATAAGGATCACGCCGATAAACGGGTCTTTGTACCAGATGTCCACCAGCCATCGGGATAAGGTTTTTTTCATAGCTATTCGGTCGGATGCAGCGTTTCAAAAGTGATATGACTGAATCCCACCTGACCGGTAATATCCATCGCAGCCATGATCGCTTTGAAAGGCGCTTTCTCATCAGCATTGATGATAAAAGGGAGATCCTTGGCCTGTTCTGCAAGTTTACTCAATTCCTTTTTTAAGCCAGCCCGAGATTGATCGATTAACTGATGAGGCAAGCCGTCATCACCGACTAGGGAGTAAATGCCGTCAGCATCAATCACTAGGGAGATCATTTTGGGATGCTCTTCAGCCGCTGTCCCTACCGCCTCGGGCAGCTTGATATTGACTTCCGTATGTTGACTGAAGGTTGTAGACACCATGAAGAACAGCAACAGTACGAACAGCACGTCGATCATCGAGATCAACGTAATATCGACATTTTCCCTTTTTTTACGATAAAACTTCATCAGGACGCTTTCCGGTCTTCGTGCAAAATATCGATCAGTTTTAACGCTTCCTCTTCCATGGTGACCACATATTCGTCGACCAGCCTTTCAAAATAGCGATGAAAAATCAGGCTGGGGATGGCCACCGCCAAACCCGATGCCGTCGTAATCAACGCCACCGAAATGCCGCCAGCCAAAACGGCGGGATTACCGGAGCCATGCTGCAAAAGTGAAGCAAAAATATCGATCATGCCGAATACGGTGCCTAATAAACCCAACAATGGGCTGACAGCGGCAATAGTACCCAAGGTGTTGAGGAAGCGTTCAAGGTCATGCACGACCCTGCGACCGGTTTCTTCAATACATTCCTTCATGAATCTTCTGCCGTGATGACTATTGGCAAGGCCTGCGGCCAAAATACAGCCAAGAGGCGAGCTGTTTTTCAAGTGACGCAAAGTGGCATCATCCAGCTTTTTTTCGCGGGATAATCGCCAAACCTGAGGAACCAGTTCAGGCGGCAAGATCTTCTTTCTTCGTAAAGACCAAAAACGTTCCGCAATAATGCCCATGGCACCTATGGAACTCAGTACGATTGGCAGCATCATCCAGCCGCCGCTTTTTATGATTTCAAACACATTATTTCCCAAAAAATTGCAGGTTGGGTTAGCGCAACCCGACACTATTTTAACTCGTAAGGTGGATTCGCCGCTACAACTGCATGGACAGATATTTTGCTCCCTGCAAAATCTGCATTCCCCACATCCCTGTGGGTTATGCAGGAGGTAGAGCAACGCAGGATCGGGTCGGGGTAACGGGATTGCGCCCGTTACCTCTCCCACACCACCGGC
>CAZAUB010000460.1:0-2255 GCA_964488195.1 uncultured Methylobacter sp.
TACCTTGGGCCTGGGGCATTAACGGCTGCGCCTCGGTGATCAGCGCGATACTGGCGACCCTGATTGCGATGCAGTTTGGTTTCACCGTGCTGATCTTTCTGGCGGTTATTTTGTACGGGATTGCGGCGTGGTGTTTTCCCAAGTTGGCACAGACATAGAGCGTTAATCAATAGGACGGCGGCAGAATCGGTTCGATACCCTCAAACTCAGCCTCAGGATGATGTTTTATTACCAATTTCCTGATAGCTTCTATCCGCTCCCGTGGTACATCAACCAGCAACAGGAGCTCGCCCTGTTCGATGGCTTCCTCAAACTGCTTTAACCTTGAATTGCCCGAGTTCATTCCCGCTAAACCGCCCATCAGCGAGCCGATCGTTGCACCTGCCATAATGATGCCCAAAAGCGGCCCGCCCGCAATCGCAAACCCCGCAAAACGCAAACCAATTACTCCGGCCAATAATCCGGTGGTGCCGCCTAATGCGAGTCCCCGTTCGACGGCGGGGATAAAATCCGTTTTTATGGTCACCCCGGACTCGGGCAAACCTTCAAGCGGCGTGTCCCTTTTCGCCAGAATATGAATATGGCGATCTTCTATGCCTGCGGCTCTGAGTTCTTCGACAATTTTATGAGTGGTTTCAATATTGGGTACTAAAAAATAAATTCTTCTCATGGCGCTCTCCTGTTTTAATGATGTTCACATTGACGACGAAGTCCAATGAGAGGTTATATTGGGTGATTATGGATTGACGGTCAAGCAACTATAAGCATAATAAATTTATTTTATTTAACTTCAATAGGTTGAACTACGTATTTGCCGAAGCCCATTGATAGTTTATTCTCCTAACTCAACTGCAACCCATGCCCTATAAAATTGGCCGCTAGACTGGAGGGTATCCTTGAGAATGATTGCCGATTTGTTTGTCGGTCGATGGCTTTTGGTTTTTATATGGCTATCAACTTTCGGCTTGAGTCCGATGGCATTCGCCGGAACAAGCCCCTCATTGCCGACCAAAATCGACGAATCCGCCGATATTGAGGTGTTCGTGCAACAAGGTTGCCCGCATTGTGCTGACGCGAAAGCGTTTTTGCAGACTCTCAAAAGTGAACAGCCCACGCTTAGCGTCATTATTCATGATGTCGATCAGGAGCCCGCCGCACTGGAGCGGTTGCAACGCCTCGCCAAAAATCAAGGCATAAAGGCAGTCAGGGTGCCCGCTTTTCAGGTGGGTGGGCAATTAATCTTCGGTTATTCAGAAGAGACAGGCACCGACCAGCTTATCCGCAACGCGCTGACCAAAGTTCAAACGCCAAAGATTCAGGACAGTTCGGGCGGTTGCGAAATAGAGGGAGTCTCGTCCTGTGAGGCGGCGCAACACATCGACTTCCTCGGTCACAGACTGTCGCTGGACGAAATCGGTTTACCGCTGTTCACGCTGGCAATGGGCCTGCTGGATGGTTTCAACCCCTGTTCCCTATGGGTATTAATGCTGATGATCTCGTTGCTCGCATCCATGAATGACCGGATACGGATGTTCGCCATCGCCGGCACCTTCGTCGCCGTGGAAGGTCTGGTTTATTTCATTTTCATGGTGGCTTGGCTCAACCTGTTCCTGCTGATAGGTCTGTCCCGTTTCTCGGAAATCGCCATTGCAGCCATTGCCTTGCTGGCCGGACTGATTAATCTCAAGGATTTCTGGTTTTTCGACCGGGGCGTGTCATTATCGATTCCTGACGCCGCCAAACCGGACATTTATGCCCGCATTCGGCAAATTCTCCAGGCGCAAAATCTTACAGGCGCGTTGATCGGGGCGGTACTGCTGGCTATCTTGGTGCAGATTGTCGAATTCATGTGCACTTCGGGTTTTCCCGCACTGTACACACGGATTCTAACCCTGGAACAGCTTAGCTCCACGAGCTATTACGGCTATTTGCTACTGTACAATCTGGCCTACATGTTCGATGACATGATTATTTTAGCCATTGGCATCATCACGCTGAGTCAACGACGGCTTCAAGAAAAGGAAGGGCGCCAGCTCAAATTAATCAGCGGCCTGGTGATGATGGGGATAGCCGTGTATTTACTATTAAAACCCCTGACATAGTTCATAAAACGAGGCCAACCATTGAAAAGCAAACCGATAATACCCCACTGGGAACATTTTGAACACGAAGCGGACATCGGCATACGCGGCATTGCGCCCACGCTTGAGCAGGCGTTCGAACAGGCCGCAGTCGCGATGACCGCCGTAGTTACC
>CAZAUB010000461.1:0-2254 GCA_964488195.1 uncultured Methylobacter sp.
CAGCGCCGCGCCTAGCGCTTTCTTTTTGTTCTCATCCATTATGTAGTGCCCTTTAAGCCCTGCGGCTATGTCGGTTAGAAAGAAATATCGCCAAAATCAAATTATTCATTATCACATACAGACAGGGCTTCGGATAGTGTTGATTTGCCGGAAAGCGTTAAGACGGGAAGTAAAGGTGGTATATGGATTATTCATACCCCCTATACAATCCTTGGCGGGGTGAACTATTTCAATAATCAATAGTTCACTGTATTCTATACAATAACCGATCATCGTTCCTATGCTCCACTCCGGCAGCGCTGGATGGAGCGTCTTAAACGCCATTTCTACGGTTTCGATGGGAGCCGTGCCCTAAACTAAAAGTTGGAATCTATTAAATAATGACTAGCGAATCACCCCGACCTTCCTGGAAAAGTTATCTTGAGTTATGCAAACCCAAAGTGGTTGCCCTGATCGTTTTTACGGCTATAGCGGGGATGTTATTAGCCGTACCCGGAATGCCGCCCGTCGGACTGTTTATTTACAGCAGCTTGGGGATTGCTTTGGCCGCCGCCTCAGCCGCCGCGATTAACCATTATATTGATCGTGAAGCCGATGCGCTGATGGATCGCAACAAACATCGCCCCTTGCCCAAAGGCGAATTAAGCTCGACCAATGTCATCGTTTTTGCATTGCTGCTGGGCGTTATCTCGATGGCATTGCTGATCGTCATGGTCAACACCCTGACCGCATTGCTGACTTTTTTATCGGCGCTGGGTTACGCGATTATTTATACGGTCTATCTTAAGCGTATGACGCCGCAAAACATAGTGATTGCCGGCGCTTTCGGCGCGACGCCGCCGATGCTGGGCTGGTGTGCGATGACCGGCGAAGTGCATCCTTACGCGATGCTGCTGTTTTTGATTATTTTCGCTTGGACGCCGCCGCATTTCTGGCCGCTGTCTATCGCCAAACGAAAAGAATTCGCCAAAGTCGGCATCCCCATGTTGCCGGTCACACACGGCGTAGAACATACCCGCTTGCAAATTTTGCTTTATTCCCTGCTGCTGTTCATCGTTACCCTGCTGCCCTACCTGACCGGCATGAGCGGCCTGATTTATTTATTTGCCGTGGTGCCGTTGGGGCTTGGCTTTATTTATTTCGCCATTTTAATGATGCGCCGGAAAGATGACAAAACCGCGATGCGAACTTTCTTTTATTCGCTGATGTATCTGACCGGCGTGTTTATCGCCTTGTTAATCGACCATTATTTTAAATTTACTTTATGACCTTCACTCATCACGAGCAAACACCGCACCCGGAACATCCGTTCGCGGAAATCATCCGCATCTTGGGCAAGGGCAAAAAAGGCTCACGACCGCTAACCCAGGATGAAGCCTATCACGCGATGAATATGATCCTGACCGATCAGGTGCTGCCGATCCAACTGGGCGCATTCCTGATGCTGATGCGCGTCAAGGAAGAAACCCCCGAAGAATTGGCCGGTTTTGCACAGGCGGCTAGAGAATCATTTGATATTGCAGATAATGCCGTAAAAGTCGACCTGGACTGGTCGTCTTATGCCGGAAAGCGTCGACATTTGCCCTGGTTTTTGCTGTCGGCTTTGTTACTTGCTGAAAACGGCATCACCGTTTTTATGCATGGCGCAAGCGGTCATACGGCTGGCAGGCTGTACACTGAAAACATGCTGGGTTATTTAGGCATTAAATCCGCAAACTCTATTAGCGACGCCAAACAGCAACTTGAACAACAGCATTTCAGTTATTTATCGCTGGAACACTTTTGCCCCAAGTTGCATGAAATTATTGAGCTGCGTCCTATACTGGGCTTGCGCTCACCGGTTCACACGCTGGTGCGGTTGTTAAATCCATTTAATGCGCAATACAGCATTCAGGGCATATTCCATCCCGGTTACCGCCCGGTGCACCAGCAAGCCGCCGCCCTTTTAAACCAGCCGCACATGGCGGTATTAAAAGGCGAAGGCGGCGAGACCGAACGCAATCCCGATATGGAATGCCTGGTGCAAAGCGTACACAACGGCGAACTATCCGACGAAAACTGGCCCGCTTTATTTGCGCGCCGCCACGTCAAACCCGAGCTGCTTGAACCGGAGCAACTGGGGTTAATCTGGCAGGGAAAAACTGAAGACGAATTTGCGACTGCTTCTATCATCGGCACGGCTGCGATTGCGCTTAAGTTGTTGGGCAAGGCTGATACGCAGGAACAGGCGCAGCAATTGGCGACTGATTACTGG
>CAZAUB010000462.1:0-2247 GCA_964488195.1 uncultured Methylobacter sp.
TGTTTTGCATTAGGGAAAGCGACTCGGCTGTTTTTTAACTTAGTAATTACTCAACGCCATCAAATACAATGGAACGCAGATGACGCAGATAATTATGATCTGCATGATTTTTCTTGAATTATCTGTGGTCATCATAATTATCTGCGTCATCAGCGTTCTATTTTTAGCTGCTGAGTAGTAACTTAATTTACTGATGCCAAGCTCTTTTTATGAACAAACGGAATTAATGTCTATTTTTCGATCAGCACTATCGCCTGCACGGCAATACCTTCTTTTCGCCCTTCAAAACCCAGCTTTTCCGTGGTGGTCGCTTTGACGTTAATGCAATCGACATCCACCTTCAAATCATCGGCAATATTGCGGCACATGGTGGCGGTGTGCGGCGACATTTTTGGCGCTTGGGCAATAATGGTAATATCCGCATTCACCAGATGATAGCCTTGTTCCTGCACGATGCCGTAAACATGACGCAATAAAATACGACTGTCAGCACCTTTAAATTCGGGGTCGGTATCGGGAAAATGCTTGCCTATATCGCCCATGGCCGCCGCGCCTAATATGGCATCGCAGAGTGCATGCAAAACCACATCACCATCGGAATGCGCTTCCAGACCTTGTTCGTAATCTATTTTTACGCCGCCTAAAATAACGTCGCCGCCCTCTTTGAAGCGGTGTACATCGTAACCTTGACCTACTCTAATCATTGTTGCTCCATATAAAATTGCGCTAGCGCCAGGTCTTCCGGGCGGGTGATTTTTATATTGTCGGGACGGCCCTCGACGATTTTCGGCTGCAAACCTTGTAATTCCAAGGCGCTGGCATCGTCAGTGATGGCCGGATTGCCTTGCGCCTGTTCCAGTGCGGATTTTAACATGCCGTAACGGAACATCTGCGGCGTCAATGCCCGCCAGATATGCCTTCTATCCAGCGTTCCGGTAATGCACAAACCTTGCACCTGCTTTAAGGTGTCAGGTGAAGACAAGGCCAAAATCCCGCCCACGTCATCGTTAACCAGAGAATCAATCAAATGATGAATATCGGTCGCTGTAATGCAGGGTCTGGCCGCATCATGCACCAATACCCAGTCGTGATCGGATGCTTGCTCTCTGATGGTCTTTAATCCGGAAAGTACGGAATCCGCCCGCTCTTTGCCGCCTGGAGCGGTGATGATGTTTTTATGTTGTGATATTGCCAGTTCAGGCCAGTAAGGATCTTCCTCGGAAACCGCAACGGCGATGGCTGCAAAAACGTCGGCCTGCAACAAGCGCAACAGGGTATGTTCGATGACCGTTTTCCCGGCCAGTTCCAGATATTGTTTAGGCCGATCGGCCTGCATACGTTTGCCGACACCGGCAGCGGGGACGATAGCCCAGAATTTTATTGAATTGGTCATTGGTGAAAAAGGCTAAAGGCTAAGGGCGAAAGACGAAAGGCTTGTGCTTTTTTCGCCCTTAGCCTTTCGTCGTTCACCTGATCATTCAAGCACATGAAAAAACGTTTCATCTTCCTTAATCATCCCTAATTCATCTCTAGCCCGCTCCTCAATCGCTTCCTGTCCTTTCCTTAAATCCAACACTTCAGCGTAAAGCGCTTCATTGCGCTCCCTTTTTTCCTCTGCCTGTTTTTTCAGGTCATCAAGACGGTGTTGATAGGCGTCGATCTCTGCAACACTGCCGTCGCCAATCCATATCCGATATTGAAAATGGATAATTAACAGGATGATGATTGCAATGAGGATTTTCATGATCGAGGCTAAGGGCAAAAGGCGAAAGGCAAAATGTTCATAGTTTTTCGCCCTTCGCCTTTCGTCTGCTTTTTACAGCATTTTAAACGCGCTACGGCCTGCGTAAACCGCTAAGTCACCTAACTCTTCTTCAATCTTCATCAGGCGGTTGTATTTCGCAACACGATCCGAACGGCTTAAGGAACCGGTTTTGATTTGTCCTGTGCCTGTGGCAACGGCTAAATCGGCAATTGTAGTATCTTCAGTCTCGCCTGAGCGATGCGATACAACAGCGGTGTAACCTGCCGCGTGAGCAGTGTTAATCGCCTCCAAAGTTTCGGTCAACGTACCGATTTGATTTACTTTAATCAGGATTGAGTTGGCGATGCCTTTTTCAATACCTTCTTTCAAAGTAGCCGGATTGGTCACGAATAAATCATCGCCAACCAATTGAATTTTTTTACCCAATTTTTCGGTTTGATCTTTCCAGCCGGTCCAGTCATTTTGATCCAGGCCGTCTTCGA
>CAZAUB010000463.1:0-2247 GCA_964488195.1 uncultured Methylobacter sp.
CCATAATAGCCACTTCATAACTTTGATGGATCGGTTCATGCCGAAATGGCGGTTCTATAAGGATGAGTTGAATAAGCTACCGCTTAGGCATGAGGACTGGGCTTATTGACGTCGCTGCTGAAATCCCAAATGCGGCGGTGGATTCTGATGTTTGCGAAGAACACCCCAGCCGCCGCATTGATGACGTTTACGGCGCGTAATGCGTTTCAATATATCGTTGCACGATTTCCTGAAACTCTTCGGCGATTCTGTCGCCTTTCAGCGTGACTGTTTTTTCGCCATCTTCATAAACCGGCGCTACCGGAGTTTCGCCGGTGCCGGGCAGGCTGATGCCGATATTGGCGTTTTTGCTTTCGCCCGGCCCGTTGACCACGCAACCCATAACCGCCACTTCCATGGTTTCAACGCCTGGGTATTGGGTGCGCCATACCGGCATTTGATCGCGTAAATAAGTTTGAATATCCATCGCCAGTTTCTGGAAGTAATCGCTGGTAGTGCGACCGCAACCGGGGCAGGAGATAACCATAGGGGTGAATGAACGGAATCCCATTGTTTGCAGGATTTCCTGACCAACAATCACTTCCTGCGTTCTGGATGCTCCAGGTTCAGGTGTCAGGGAAATGCGTATGGTGTCGCCTATACCTTGCTGCATTAACACAGACAAAGCGGCAGCTGAAGAGACTATGCCTTTGGAACCCATGCCGGCTTCGGTAAGCCCCAGATGCAGCGCGTAATCGCAACGGCTGGAAAGGTCTTGATAGATGTTGATCAGTTCCTGTACATTGCTGATCTTGCAGGAAAGAATGATTTTATTTTTTCCTAAGCCAATTTCCTCGGCTTTAGCGGCGCTTTCAAGTGCCGACAATACGATCGCTTTGCGGGTGACGGCGGCCAAAGGCTCCGGTATTTTAAGGCTCCTGTTTTCATCCAATAAGCGGGTCAACACTGCTTGATCCAAACTGCCGCCGTTGACGCCGATACGTACCGGTTTGTTGTACTGACAGGCAAATTCAATCATTTGCTGAAATTGCGGATCACGGCTTTTGCCGCGTCCTACGTTGCCCGGATTAATGCGGTATTTGTCCAAAGCCTGGGCGCAGTCCGGGTATTTTTCCAGCAGTTTGTGGCCGTTAAAATGGAAGTCGCCGACGATCGGGGTTGAGTTACCTTTTTTATCCAACTGATTGCGAATTTCGGCAACGGCTTGAGCCGCTTCCTCGGAATTGACCGTAATGCGGACTAGCTCGGAACCGGCGGCGGCCAGTTCGATGATTTGATTAACGGTTGCAGTAACATTGGCGGTATCGGTATTGGTCATGGACTGAACAACGATAGGAGCGCCGCCGCCGACTTTAACATCGCCGATTAAAACTTGATGGGTGATTTTTCTAAGGCTAATAGACATATACAAAATCTTTTGAAAAAAGTTACAGTTATCTGGAAGAATGTTGTTAAATTATACGCCGATACAGGCCATTGAGTAGAGTTTAGTGTGAGGATAAATTATTTTTCCGATATACATTTGGAGTTTGGAGCGCTGGACGCGCCGGATAATGACGCAGACATTATTGTCGCAGCAGGCGACATCGGCATCAATATGCAAGGCGTGGACTGGCTTAAGACATTGAATAAACCGGTTATTTACATTGCCGGCAATCATGAATTTTATAGTCATGAATATCAACAAACGTTACAGTTGATCCGTAAGCAATGTGCAGGCAGCAATGTGCGATTTCTTGAGAACGACTGTTTTGTGTTTCAGGGCGTGCGTTTTTTAGGCTGCACACTCTGGACCGATCTGTTTGTTGAGGGCGACAAAAAAGCCGAGGCTTTAGGCAAGAGTTTAAATGATTTCAGGCGAATTCAATTTGCCGAAAAGTCTTTTGATGCGATGGAATTTAGCCAATTGCATCAAAGCTCGAAGGCGTGGCTGGAACAGGAATTAGCCCAGCCGTTTTTTGGGAAAACCGTGGTCATAACCCATCATGCGCCTTCCCAGTGGAGCTGGAATGAATCGGCTCGGGCGCTTAAGAAGCTGGCTTATTGCAATGATTTAAAATCACTGTTGCATGAATATGAGATTGCGGTTTGGTTCCACGGCCATATTCACAGTCCGGCAGATTATCGTATATCGGGTGCCAGAATATTGTGCAATCCCAGAGGTTATTTCGGTACAAAAGTCGTACCCGGTTTTGATCGGAACAGGATGGTGGAGATTTAGGCCTATGCTGATAGGTCAATTTTGTT
>CAZAUB010000464.1:0-2245 GCA_964488195.1 uncultured Methylobacter sp.
ATAATAATCGGGCCTTAAGGTGTCGTGGATCGAGATTAAGGGCTTGTTCCAGTTTATAGATTGCCGAATAATCTCCAGGGTTATTTTCTGCCTGATGATAGAGTATATCCGCTCGCTGTTTAGCGGTTAGTTTGGTCGGCGCCGATTTAAGGACGATGGGTCTATTTTTAACAAGGGGTTTGGCGACAATTTCAGGCGCGGTCGGGACTGCTGGAGTCGGTTGGACTGGCGGATTGGGTTGAACAGCTAGAGCTACCTGGGCTGCTGGTATAGGTTGAACTACCGAAACTGGCTGAGTTGTTGTGTTTTCCGGTGGTTTTTGTTCGGTTTTTGGCGCAGTGTCGGTAACGGCATTCGGCGCAGCCAGTACTTTTTCATAAGGGGCTATAGGAATTGGATCTTTTTTAATGTTGTCGGCAACGATTACGGGTGGCGTTTTAGCCGGCGTTTTGCTGTATTGATAAGCCCAATAAGTGCCGCCTGCAGCAATAATAGCCAATAAACTCCCGATTAGGAGCGGCATTATTGACGTCGGGGGCTGCGTTGCCTGAATATTGTGTTGCAGAGTCGAGGGGGCATTGTTGGCCGAGTTGCGACTTTCCAGGTCGCGGAGCATTTGATTAATCAGGCTCATATTAGGGTTGCCACCGGTGTCAATAGGTAGCCGACAATCGTAAGTAGCAGCAACAGTAAATAGCGTTTACGGAAGTCAAAAAGTTTAAATTTTGTGTTGGCGTCTTCGGTATCCAGGGCGGCCAGAAAAACCTGCTTTACGCCTATTGACGAATGGCCTTTGCCATACGCAGCCAGCATTGCTTTATTGGCCAAAATATTAACCAGTCTGGGTATGCCCCGGCTATAGTGATGCATGGCTTTGATAGCCAACCCTGAAAAAATGATTATATTGCCCATACCGGCGATGCGCAACCGGTGCTGAATATAGTCAGCAACGTGTTTTGGCGTGAGCGGTTTAAGCATGTAACTAAAAGTGATGCGTTGCCTGAGTTGCCGGATAGCTTTGTTATGCAGTTGTTCGTCAAGTTCAGGCTGTCCAAATAACACGATTTGTAGCAGTTTTTGTTTTTCGGTTTCCAGATTGGTGATAAGACGTAACGCTTCTAATGTTTCAATCGACATGGACTGGGCTTCGTCGATAATCAGTACCGGTTTTTTTCCGTTAACAGCGCTATTGATTAGAGAATCATTAATTAGATTCATTAGCCCGCTTTGTTTGATATTGCGGGGGCATTCAATACCCATTTCATCGGCACAAGCCATCAGCAAGCCTACCGGCGACAAGTGCGGATTAGGTATGTATGAAGTCACAAAAGGCTCGGGTAATTCATTGAGTAATTTTCTGCAGAGCATGGTTTTGCCGGTACCGACGTCACCGGTAATTTTGATAAACCCTTCGCCGTTGTGCAAAGCAATCAGTAACACATTGAGCGCTTCTACATGGGAGGGCAGCTCGCAAAAAAACTGCGTGTCAGGGGTCAAGCCAAATGGCTGATTATTGAGACCAAAGTGTGTTTTATACATAAATAACTTTAAAAATAGTTTTCATGAAGATATTGCTATTGTTCTCGGTTGGATTACGCATACGCTCGGTATGCAGCCAATCCAATCTATATAACTTATTTCCAGCGCGGCTGGGAGTCAAGCTTTTCAAAACGTTGTTTACTTGAATTTATGTCATTTTGCCAGTCGGCATCGCTGCCGATAAAAGTGGCTTTAAGCAATATAATCAGTTCTGATTTTTGGGTTTTACCGGTGTTGATTCTAAACAGATTGCCGATATAAGGAATTGCCGCTAACCCGGTAATGCCTTGTTTATTTTCATTGTCATTCTCCTGCATCAGGCCGCCCAATACAATAACCTGGCCGTTTTTGGCCTTGACTATGCTGTCTGATTCCCTGACCGTGGTGAGTGCCAGCGGTAAAGAGCCTATGCCATTGCCAAAAGTTTTGCTTACTTCTTTAACCTGGGTAATTGAGGGGTGAATATGCAGGGTGATGCCCTCGTTGTCATCTATCTGTGGGGTAACATCCAGCGCTATGCCGGAAAAGAAAACATCCAGCCTGGGGAAAGGTGTGGTGACAATGGTAGAGCCTATTGTGCCTCCAGAGCTTCCTGTGTTGCCAGTTTGAATATCGTAAGCGAAATATTCATCCTGGCCGACTTTAATGATCGCTGTTTGATTATTTAAAGTCGAAATTCTCGGACTGGATAACACATTGGTTTTTC
>CAZAUB010000465.1:0-2241 GCA_964488195.1 uncultured Methylobacter sp.
GGTTTCGCCGACAGGCAAACCGCCATAAACGGAGCGGATGGAGTTGATTGTTACATGGATTTGTTCATACTATGCTTAGTGGGTCGTGCTAAGATTTAGCCTGACCTAACGCTCAATCCTACTATGAGGTTACTGTACGATGCACCAATTTGATGTGATTGTTGAAAAAGATTCCGAAGGATATTTTGTGGCTTCTGTTCCTGCGCTAACTGGCTGCCACACACAGGCGAAGTCGCTTGATGAGTTAATGGAACGCATCCGTGAGGCTATTGAGCTTTGTCTTGAAGTTCAAGGTGAAGTACCGGAACAGCTTGACTTCGTGGGTATTCAACGAATCTCAGTTGCCGCATGACACCTGTTCCGAGTTTGACAGGCAAAGAAATAGTGTCGGTTTTAAAGAAAGCAGGTTTTGAGATACTCCGCATTAAAGGAAGCCACCATTTTCTTCATCATCCTGATGGGCGGTCAACTGTAGTGCCGGTTCACTCTGGTGAAACCATTGGACCGGGACTGTTCGCTAAGATTCTCCGTGACTGTGATTTAAACCGTGAACAGTTTCAAAAACTTATTTAAATAAAACAGTGGGTTATATTTTGCAATTTAGTCGGGTAAGTAAACGGTTCCATCGTTGCAAGACTTTCCCCGCAACACAGAAAGCAAATTATCCACTATGGATTTCAAGGCTGAAACATCAGGCTGGGTTTTATTAAACACTCTCAGCCCGTATATGCCGGCAAGCAGAAATCGGGCTAATTCTTCAGGGCTTTGTTTAATAGCAAATTCGCCGGAGGCTATGTGTTCTTTTAAAACATCCCTAAATTCATTTTCCACCAATCCAAACATTGTTTGCAACCGGGAATTGATTTCCTGATCATGAACCGGGATTTCGAGCAGGGTATTGACCAAAAAACAGCCTTTGCGATGTTCATCAGTAACCGAGTCACTGACCAGCCGGTTAAAAAAGGTTTCGATACGGACAATGGCGACCTGGTCGGTATGTAGCATAGTGAAGATCATACGTTTCATGCCTTCAAAATAGCCGTCAATGGCCGCTAAAAAAAGCCCGCGTTTATCGCCAAACGCCGAATAAAGACTGCCCGGCTGTAGCCCTGTGGCTTCGACCAGATTCTTGATAGATGTACCACTGTAGCCTTTTTGCCAAAAAACTCCGATAGCTTTCTGTAGTACCTCTTCACGATCAAATTCTATGGGTCTGGCCATGTCACGCATTCCTGAAAAATTCTAAAACTAATTATTGAACATTCATTCAATAAAAGCTATGCTTTAATTGTTTTTGAATGAAGATTCAATAACCATTCATTTCCTCCATTACACAGGGAACACATCATGCCACATTGCTATCAATCCATAGTCGTTAATGCCCCCGTCGATAAAGTATGGGACACCATCAAAAATTTCCATGATATGTCATGGGCCGCCAGCGTCATTGAAAAATGCGAGGCTGTTGGCGAGAAATCGGGTACCGAGGTCGGTGCAAAAAGGATTTTGAATGATGCATTTCATGAAACGCTATTAGAGTGTAACGACCAGGAGCACAGAGTCAGATATTCAATTGATGAGGGTCCTTCTCCGGTCTCATCTGCTGAAGTCAGCCATTACATTGGAGAATTGCATTTGATTCCAACCACCTTGGATAATTCAACGTTTGTGGAATGGGGATCAACCTGGGAATCTAATAGTGAAGACGCGGCAGAGTTTTGCCATCAAATCTACGTGGCTTTATTGAGAGAATTGGCTCAACAATTAGAGACACAATGAAGTCATAGGGTATGCGCTGTCAGCTATCCCTTATTAAAGGAACGCTCATGATCAATCAAAATAAATCATTACCCATCGCCTTATTCGGCTTAAGAATCAGCGTATTTTTAGTGATGTTTATGTGGACCATCGATAAATTCATCAACCCTGCGCATGCCAGCAAGATCTATGAAAAATTCTATTTTATAACCGGTCTGGAAGGGTCGGTGATGCTTATTATATTGGCCGTCATCGAACTGGTTATATTGATCGCATTCCTGGCGGGTTTGTATAAAAAATTCAGCTACGGCTTTGTGCTGGTCATCCATGCAATATCCACGCTGTCCTCTTTCAAACAATATCTGTCACCTTTTGAGGGGCCGCATCTTTTGTTCTTTGCCGCCTGGCCGATGCTGGCGGCTTGCGTTGCCCTGTTTCTGCTGAGAGATGAAGATGTCATGCTGACTTTTCGCAAACCGATTC
>CAZAUB010000466.1:0-2231 GCA_964488195.1 uncultured Methylobacter sp.
TTGGCTTTTGATCTAAAGCCGGCAGCGGTTTCATTACTGACAATACCATCAACGGATTGGCTGTCTTTTTTGAATTCCGTGGGGCTGATATTAACGCCTGATCCACTGGAGGTAGGCATTATTGCCGAGTTAAGTATTTCTGCGGCTTTTACAGGATCCTGCTGATTAAGCTTCAAGAATCCCGCCAGCGCATCACGATCTCCACCAACAAGACCGCTCGCACTCGACCGGTTAATTTCGTATTGCGCGTTTTCAGAGAGATTGGCTTTATCTTTATCACTCATATTGCTTTCCAGCTTATTATTTGCACTGTTAATATCGGGGAGTGCACCGGATTTATTAAGCCTTGTTGCCAAATCCTGATAAGGGAGCGACAGTGATTTTCCTGCTGAATCCTGCATCGATGCAGTTTGCGTAAATTTTTCACTGGCTTGATCTACGGCTTGCAACTGGCTGAGGTATTGTTCGCCTTTCGCCTTCATTTCCTCTGAGCCAAAGAATGTTTGATCTGAATGTTGCTGAGCGCTTTGTTGCATTTTTGCGACTTGAGAACTACCGGCATAGCCTTTGCTCCAAGTGTCCTGCACTTGATCCGATATTTCTTTGGATTTGGCCGCATCCATACCCGTTGTAGACTGCAATTGAGCCTGGGCACTGGCGCCCAAAGTGGCAGGATTAATGCCCTTCCCTGTGGAAAGCCCCGCCGCCAAAGATCCACTGACCGCCGCCGACACCGCTTCTTTTTCGCTTTGTGTAGTCCCAACCCTGTCGCCTATGGTTCTACCCGTTGACGCCGCCCAGTTGTCGGATTCGGATGTTGAGTTTGTCAGTGAACTCATAACGGAATTTGAATCACTGCTCATCAAGCCAGATCGGTTAGTTGACTGTATCATGCTGTTGAGCGCCTGCGAAGCGGTTGCGCTTGCACTGTGCAGAGAGTCCGTCGCGCTTTGCGAAGCACGACCAAACGTCGAAGAGGCCGAAAATAGGGTATCGGCCATGCCCGATTTTTTGGCGCCGGTGTTGGCCGAATATTCAGCCATCGAACCCAATTTCATTGACGACTCAATTGAAACAGGATCAGGGGCAAGTCTGCCGGGATTCACGCTGTTGGATGCCCCCGACGTCATTTTGCCAGAGAGATTGGTCGCCGCAACCGAGCCGCCGTACACCAGCATCAGTGATAAGGCCGGTACGCTTGATGCTAACATGCCACCTGCGGACAACCAGATTTCCAGCGTCTGATAAAGCTTGTCATGCATTACCATCGAAGACAGCGCTGATCCATTGTCAGCGGCTTGAGTAGCCATCGCATCCATTGCACGGGATGTCACTATAGTGATGTAAAGATTACACACCGCCATAACCGGCCCCCATAACGCTATCCAAATCATCATTTGGATATAGCGCACGATCATGGTCATACCGGCAGGTCCGAGTGTGGACAAAAATGCGACGATGGGTGATGTAGCGACGGTAAACATCTCAACAAAGGCCATTAGCGGTCGTTCAATTTGGTTGAACATGCTCTGTTCACCGGCCCATTGCAGATTTAATTGCTCCTGTCCTGTCCGCTTGATGAAAGCCGCAGGGCCATCCTTTAAATAAGAGGCCATGAGTGCGTTGCGCATATAGGTCTGCGCATCTATACCCGCTAAACTTAGAGCCTGTGCTGCAACATCTATTCTATCCTCCGGCGAGACCGCTGGATCGTGAATATCTAACACGCCTTGCATGTATTTAGCCCACTGAGCCTTAAAATCTCCGCCTGCCATATACTCGTTAACCGCTTTATAAGCATTTTCGCATGTTTTTTGTTCGCCAGCGGGAGCGTTTGGCAAATACACCATAATGTCGCGGTTAATAAACGTCGTTCTCATGGCATCCCACAAATCGGGGGATTTTTGCAAAGATTCTCGGGATACCTCGTGATTTCCTGTTGCGATTTCCAGATCAAACATCACGCAGTTTTCAATGTACGCGTTGATGGTTTTGGAAAGGTCACCACTCAATCCATTGTTCGACCCTGCTGTCCCCGTCCCTATATTGCGTAGTTTGATCAGCGTGTTGAGCGAATCCAGATAACCGTGTTGCAACATGTTGGCTTCTGCCGGTGTCGAGAACGCGGTCTCAAACATCTCTGTCATTTTGACGCCCATTGTCGATATGACAGACATGGGAATTGCCACGCCTATTGGGACATTAGCAACGACCCTGACCTGTCCTGAGTA
>CAZAUB010000467.1:0-2222 GCA_964488195.1 uncultured Methylobacter sp.
GGCGGCGATGAAGCGGCGATTTTCTCCGGCGATCTTGCCCGCATGTATCAGCGCTATGCCGAGCGCAAAGGCTGGCAAACAGAAATCATCAATGAAAGTCACGGCGACCACGGCGGTTACAAAGAAGTCATACTGCGGGTTTCCGGCAAAGATGTTTATTCCCAATTAAAATTTGAATCCGGCGCACACCGGGTGCAACGCGTGCCTGAAACCGAGTCGCAAGGCCGCATCCACACCTCGGCCTGTACCGTCGCAATCATGCCTGAAGTCGACGAAGTTGACGCCATCGACATCAACCCCGCAGACCTTAAAGTTGACACTTTCCGCGCCTCAGGAGCCGGCGGACAGCACATCAATAAAACCGAGTCCGCGATACGCATTACCCACCTCCCGACCGGCGTGGTCGTGGAATGCCAGGACGAGCGCTCGCAACACAAAAACCGCGCCAGAGCCATGTCATTATTGGCATCGCGCCTGCTATCCGCCGAACAGGAAAAACACCACGCCGAACAATCGGCCACCCGAAAACTGCAAGTCGGCAGCGGCGACCGTTCCGAACGAATCCGCACCTACAACTACCCGCAAGGACGATTAACCGATCACCGCATCAACCTGACCTTGTATAAACTGGACGACATCATGCAGGGCGGACTGGAGCAAGTCATTCTGCCGCTGACCAGCGAACACCAGGCCGAATTACTCACCCAGCTGGGCGAAGACTAAGTTACATGCACCGCATAATAGCCGTGCTGACGGAGGCCGCCGACACACTGGCATTAGTCTCCGATTCAGCCTTACTGGATGCAGAAGTTTTACTGTGCCAAGTTCTTAACAAGCCACGCTCCCATCTACGTGCCTGGCCGGACAAACCGCTACAGCCCGAACAGCTGACCGCTTTCAGGATGTTGCTTGAACAACGCAAAAAAGGCATGCCCATCGCCTATATCACCGGCAATCGGGAGTTCTGGTCGCGGAATTTCCAGGTCAGCCCTGACGTATTGATTCCCAGACCCGACACCGAACTGCTGATCGAGCTCAGCTTAAAACTGATCCCGGCCAATGAGCCGACCAGGATCATCGATCTGGGTACCGGCTCCGGCATTATTGCCATTACGCTGGCCGCTGAACGTCCGCAGGCTCAGCTCAGCGCCACCGATTTCAGTTTAGCCGCATTACGCATCGCCCGACTTAATGCCGACAAACACCAGATCAACAACATTGCGTTTTACCATAGCGACTGGTTTGCCGATATTCCCGATACCAAATTCAACCTGATTATCAGTAATCCGCCTTATATTGCAGAAGATGACAGCCACCTGCAACAAGGCGACGTCCGGTTTGAACCGCAAACAGCCTTGTGCGCCGCAGAACAGGGCCTTGCCGATATTAGAATCATTGCAGACACCGCACGCAACTATCTGGAACCTTGCGGACACTTGTTGATTGAACATGGCTACAACCAGCAACAACAAGTCCAAGCCCTATTTAGGGATTTGCATTATGATAAGGTACAAACCTATAAAGATTTATCCGGGCAACCTAGAGTGACTTATGGGCAATGGCTATAAGCTGGTCAATACAAATGAATTTACCCTACATCCTTGAACCTTGAATCTAAACATCATGACCCAAGAACAAATCCAAATTCCCCGCAAAATAACCAATCAACTGCTGCATCTTGCGCAAATTTCGCCGGATCTTGAAATATGCGGACTTATCGGCAGTAAAAATGGCCTACCGAGCAGTTGCTATCCTGTTAAAAACTGCGCAGAACAGCCCCAGCAGCGATTTCAGCTTGATGCCGCGCAGCAAATCTCAGCCATGGCTAAAATGCGTGATCAGGGCGAGCAGCTATTTGCGATCTATCATTCTCACCCGACCACACCGGCAACACCCTCAAACACCGACCTAAAACTGGCATCCTACCCCGAAGCGCTTTACCTGATTATTTCACTGAATACCAAAGGCATTTTAGAAATGCGCGGCTTTAAAATAGCCCAGCATTCGGCCCAGGAAATAGCGCTATGCTTGAGCGAGGATATGTAATTGGGTGGGCAATGCTGTTCTGCCCGCCATTTTGATAGGTAACGGTGGGCAAAAAACCTGCCCACAAATAAAATAACAAATATCCGTGTGTGTCTGTAAACTATAACATTTGTAATACATTGCCTACAAAATCGATTCGGGTTACTTATCGTGCACTTGCTGAGAAAATTCTTTAG
>CAZAUB010000468.1:0-2217 GCA_964488195.1 uncultured Methylobacter sp.
TGAGCGCAGTCGAAGGGTCAGGGCGAACGGTTAAGCCTCGCTCATTGTCCCGCCTTAGGTGGGAAGCCGGCCAGTGCTTTGCATCTTCAGTCAGATTTAAAAAACCGCAACGTTCGAATATCGCCATTTGAACCCCAGGCTTGGCTACTGATTTTCAGGATTTTGTCACCAGGGCAGCATAGAGCCGTCGTATTTTAAAAAGCTGCCGCTCTGGGCAAGAGTAAACCGCGCAATCACACTACGCATGCCTGCAACGCTTTGCTGGGCCTCGATCAGGGCATTCGGTCCGCCCATGTCGGTTTTAACCCAGCCCGGATGCAAAACGAGAACTCCAATCTTCTGGTCTTTAAGATCGATCGCAAGACTTTTCATCGCAGCATTCAGCGCCGCTTTGCTGGTACGGTACAAGATGCTGCCGCCGCTGTCGTTATCGGCAATACTGCCCATCTGACTCGAGATCGATACCAGCAGCTTTTTATCGCCGCGTTTAAGGTGCAGTAAAAATGCTTCCGCCATTTTTACCGGCGCTTGCGTATTGACCGTTAATGTATGCGTCCAGGCAGTATAATCCAGTTGTCCGAAACCACTATGGGGACCGCCATAAATACCGGCGTTGTTGATAAGAACATCGATCGCAGTATCCTGCAACTCAGCCGCCAGATTATCGATTTGTGAAAAATCCGATACATCCAGCGGGAAAACACGTACTTGAGGAGTGTCGGCCAAATTGCCGGCCGTTTCCGGATTTCTGCAACAGGCCAGTACTTGCCAGCCTTCAACCGCATATTGCTTGCAAAATTCCAAGCCCAAACCCCGGCTTGCGCCGGTAATCAAAACAGTAGCCATTTTTTCCTCGCATAATATTCTTCGGGGCAACAACGCCCAGGAAGTTTTTTACCTTAAAAGGGCTGGTGCTGTAAAGTTTTTACCGAGAAATCGTGATGGGTCATTGCTAACTTTTTGATTGTATTTGTTGGGCGCAAAAGTTTTCCGTTTTGCGCCACAACAAAGTCTAACATGCGGGTGCGATACGGCTAACGCCTCGCACCCACAGATTGCGCCTTACCGCGTTGGATTTGGAGTTGCAGAGCTATCTGGAAACGGGTTATTCGCTGGTCAACGATGAAGAGAAAACATTTTGTTGAGTTGTTGGAGCTGGAGGATGATCACTTGTCGGTGGTTTTGATGGGCGAGTTGGAAGCGGAAGCAAGGGAGGTGAATTTTTTGGTTTAGAAGAGAAGGGCGAAGATAAAAGCGTTTGTGGTAGCTAGGGTTTAGGGTTACTATTGTTTGCCATAAATATTTAGAGGTTGAATTTCTTGTGTTTTTTGATGATGCTACCTGTATTTATTTTAGGACGCACTAAATCTGTACAATCGAATGAAATAACAATGATTTTCCTGATTAGAAAGCTGCTTCAGCTGAAGCTGACCGAAGCCAAGCGTCTGAGCGAGGCCCGATGGCGATGGCTGCCACAAGAAGACGCATCGGGAGCGTATCGAGCTGGAAGCGACGGTTGAAGCGATAGGCGAACGCCGCCAGATAGCGCGAAGCATATTTTCCGAAATCAAAGGCATGATAAGCGCCACCCAGGCTGGTCTTGAGATTGCCCAGGATTGTGTTGAGCCAAAGGAATTCTGGAACGTCCTTGGGTTTGCGGCCGCCGACTATAATAGCTTGGTGTTGGCAACCCGCCTCGGTCACCGCCGCGAAACAACCCAGTCCATCAGAAAGCACTGCGCAACCTGGAGTCAGGTTGGTTTTAGCCCAGTCGGCAATGGCCTTGTTGGTAAAGCCAGAGACCGGTGTTAGCTTGACGCGCAAGGGATGCCCTTCCTCATTGAGCGACAGTGCCGCAACAAAAGGCACCTTGTTTTCAGAACCCCGCCCGGCTTTGCCGCCGCTGAGTTCCCCACCCAAATAAGCATCATCGACTTGGACTTGGCCGCTGAGGGTATAATGCGTTTCACGCTCGGACATGGCTTCCATGAGCTTGTGCTGAATGAGCCATGCCGTGGGATAACTGACGCCCAGATACCGTTTCAGCGCCAGCGCAGACAGGCCGGTCTTGGCTTGACTGATGAGGTAGATCGCCAGGAACCAAACAGTCAGCGGCAGCTTGGTGTTTTGGAAGAGAGTCCCGGCGATCAGTGAAGTTTGATGTCGACAAGCCTGACACTGAAATGTTTTGTGCGATCCGATTTTAAACACACTATG
>CAZAUB010000469.1:0-2216 GCA_964488195.1 uncultured Methylobacter sp.
TTGATAATACAATAACAGTAACCATTCGTGCTGAACCTGTCGAAGTAAACTATTTTATTTTAACGACAGCGTTTCCGCCCGGCCTATCATCTCAATGGACAGTTTGTCTTCCTTGCACAGCCAGCCGATGGCGCGCTGGACGTCATTTCTATTAATGCCTGTTTCAGTGGTAACTTTATTGACACTGGAAGGCCCGTTTTCATCCAGATATTTCCAGATTATTCCTGCTGTACCGCCGATTGTATTGGACATAGTGATCACCTTGTGTTGGATTGTTGAGTTAAGAAGTCTTTTGATGGTCAGGCAGCACGATATTTAATTCCAGTGTTTCCTGCGTGTCGTTTTGTTCAAAATTAACGGATATGGCATCTTGCTCTACGTTAACGTATTTTCGAATGACTTCCAGCAATTCTTTTTGTAATTGGGGAAGGTAAGAAGGTTGGTTTCTGGAGCTACGCTCGTGAGCCACCAGAATTTGCAGTCTTTCCTTGGCAAGTGATGCCGAACTGGCTTTCGATGTTCTAAAATAATCCAGTAAACTCATTATTTTCTCCCGAACAACTTCCCAAACAGGCCTTTTTTATCATCAATGAATCGATGCGGCCTGTCTTCACCCAAATAGCGGGCAACAATGTCCGCATAGGCTTGGCCTGCATCGCTTTTCTCGTCAAGAATAACGGGGGTGCCGGAATTTGACGCATTTAATACCGATTTCGATTCCGGGATAACGCCCAGTAAATGCAGCGATAAAATTTCCTGCACATCATCCACGCTCAACATTTCACCTAATTTCACACGATCCGGCGAGTAGCGTGACAGCAGCAGGTATTCCCTGATGGGTTCTTCGTTTTGTTCGGCTCGGCGTGACTTGCTTGATAAAATGCCTAGCATACGATCAGAGTCCCGCACAGAAGAGACTTCAGGGTTGGTTACGATAAAAGCGTCATCGGCAAAATACATGGCCAAATGAGCGCCTTTTTCAATTCCGGCCGGGGAATCGCAGACGATGTATTTGAAGTCTTTTTTCAGTTCATCTAAAATTTTGCCTACGCCTTCCTGGCTCAGGGCGTCTTTATCTCGGGTTTGCGAGGCAGGCAGAATGTAAAGCAGATTGCAGTTTTTATCGCGTATCAATGCCTGGTTAAGGGTAGCCTCACCGTTGATGACGTTGACAAAATCATAAACAACGCGGCGTTCGCAACCCATAATTAGATCCAGGTTGCGTAAACCCACATCAAAATCAATGACCGCTGTTTTGTGACCTTTTTTTGCAAGCCCCATGGCGATGGCGGCGCTTGTGGTTGTTTTACCAACGCCACCTTTACCTGATGTTACGACTATGATTCGTGCCACAAATGTTCCTCCAAAAAGCGATATAAATTAAATATCTTTAATAACTAACGTATGGTTTTGTAAATATATCTGAACGGGCTGGTTATGAACGGCGTCATTCAAATCTTCGCTGACCTTGTAATTTCCGGCAATCGAAATCAGCTCTGCCTGTAAATCGGAACAGAAAATACGTGCCTCCGTATTGCCTTGCACACCCGCCAGCGCCCGGCCTCTTAGTGAGCCGTAGACGTGAATATTGCCTTCGGCCAGGATTTCGGCACCGGCGCTGACCGGAGCCAAAATGACCAAATCACCCGAAGCATAAATGCGCTGACCGGAACGGACGGGGTGGGTGATCATTGTGGTGGTCGCCGCAACGGCTTGTCGTTCAGGTGCGGGCTCTGGTTCAGGTTGTGGCGTTTGCTGTTTTGGCGTTCCAGCAGATGTCGCTGTGCTATGGCCGGAATGTACAGGAATTCCAAGTTCCAAGGCTTGTTGATTTTGTTGTGCAACGCCGCCGCGTATCCCTATCGGCAATAAGCCCAGCTTGCGGATGATGTGGGTGAGTTCCGTAACATCAATGTCGAGATCGTGTTTATTCAGTTCCTGCAAGTCAAACACCAGCGGCGAATTTTTGAAAAACTCAGGTGCCAGGTGGATTTTTTCCTGTAATTGCTGCTCGATAGCAATAACGTCATTGCCGGCTAAAACCAAAACAGGCACAGAAAACGTGCTGCTTTTAAATTCCAATACCGGCGAGTGATGAGCGTTCTGTTGAGAGTCTGTTGACATCCGTTAAATCTGGTTAGTCAGGAATTGTACTGATTCTAACATTGCTGATGAAAAAAATCATTTTTACAGTGCGGATAGGATGTGATTAAAAG
>CAZAUB010000470.1:0-2213 GCA_964488195.1 uncultured Methylobacter sp.
ACGATGATACAATTTGTGTAATATCTATTGAGTGAATGATTAAACCGCACTTTTATCACACTCTGGCAAAACAGACGCTGACTGTGGAAAAATTTGACGCTGTTTTACATTCAGGATCAAATTTCTAAACAATTGATCGACCTCGTTCTGCCGCCTCCCGCACAGTATCTTTCATTAGCAATCCCCCTGCGTCACAATAGTTATCGCCGAACACCGGTGTTTGTAAGTAGTTGTACTGATTTATTATGGTTCGCAAACAAGGGATACTGCATTATGAATTCTTAGAGGTTTCCATAACCGGCAATGGATGTAAAAATCAAGTGGGCTGCAAAGCCTTCATAACAGGAGCAACGTTTTTGTCTCTTCAGTCAATTAAGCAACGGTTTTTTGTATTGCTCGACAAGCCTTATAGCTCGACGCATTATCTGGTGAGCTGGGTTTTCTTGCGCGGCTTGGCCGTCATCTATTTTTCCGCTTTTGCCTCGATGTCTGTGCAAATAGAGGGTTTGATCGGCGAAAACGGCATACTCCCGATCCAGTCCAAATTGACGGAAATAGCGCGGCTTTTCCCTAATAGCAAACACATCGAATTCCCGACCCTATTCTGGTTTAATGCTTCGGATCCGGCGCTGGTGTTGGTTTGTTTTGCGGGCATGGCGGCGGCTGTTTTATTGCTGATGAATATGTTCGCCAGAATGGCGTTGGTGCTCTGCTATCTGCTGTACTTGTCGATTGCTGTAGCCGGACAGGATTTTACCGCGTTCCAATGGGATGCGTTTTTGCTTGAGGCGGGATTTCTGGGGATATTTTTGACCTGGGGTTCGGAACTGATCGTTTTCTTATACCGGTGGTTAATAGCCCGCTTCATGTTTATGGGCGGTGTGGTCAAGCTGGCCAGCGGCGATCCTTCCTGGTCTAACCTGACAGCGCTAAGCCATCATTACCAAACCCAGCCCTTGCCGTCGCCGCTTGCCTTTTACGCCTATTATCTGCCGCAATGGTTTAATGAGTTTTGCGTTGCGGCAGTGTTTGTTATCGAGCTTATTGTGCCGTTCTTTGTGTTCCTGCCTCGGCGATTTCGCCTTTTTGCTGCCTGGAGTTTTATCGTTCTGCAAGGCAGCATTATGCTTACCGGCAGTTACAACTTTTTTAATGTGCTGACGATTTTGTTGTGCCTGTTTTTATTTGACGACGAGGATCTTGAGAAAATACTTCCGACGCAGCTTATTTCAACTATTCGGCAAAAGCAATCCAGCCCCGGCCCTATTGCCAAGGCCGTTGCCAAGTTCTTGGTGGGCCTGGTGCTTTTGATCTGTGCAACGCATATCTGGATTTACCATGCCAAGCGTACGCCTGTTGCGCCGTTGAGTTATTTGGTGCAACTGACATCGGCATTTTCGCTGATCAACGATTACGGCCCTTTTGCAATCATGACTACCGAGCGCCCTGAGATTATTGTGGAGGGTTCAAATGACGGCAAGAACTGGCAGGCCTATCAATTCAAATACAAGCCGGGGAATCTTGGCCAACAGCTAAAATGGAATATTCCCCATCAACCGAGGCTGGACTGGCAAATGTGGTTTGCAGCCATAGAAAAACCGGCGGCGAATGCGTGGTTTGCCAAGTTTATGGATAAACTTCAGGAAGGATCTCCGCAAGTGCTGTCATTGTTGGAGGTTAACCCTTTCCCGGAAAAACCGCCGGTTTATCTGCACGCTCTTTTATACCGCTATTCTTATACCACCCGTGAGCAACGCGCAGCCACCGGGCACATCTGGCAACGTGAATATCTGCGGGTATATTGGCCGCCTCAGGAGAATGGATGTTGCTGATGTTGATGGTCTCAACGTATAAGTGCAATCGACACGGTTATGTAAACGTCGTGCGGAATTTTAGAATGCTAAATTGCGATTTTTATGGAAAAAGCTTGGCCTACCCCATTAAATAGAAACAAATTGCGCTTCCAGCAATTGAATCGCTCGCGCTACTCCATCGTTACCTTGCATGGCTAGACTTGCCTGCTTGGCATTGTCTCGCATAGTCTTTGAATCCAGCACGAGTCGTATGCCCTCGGCCAAAGCGGCCGCAGTCACTTTTTTCGCGGGCAAAGGCTTACCCGCCAAACCCAGCGCTTGCAGTTGCCGAGCCCAGAATAACTGCTCATCCATAAACGGCACCACCACGGACGGACAACCTGAGCGGGTTGCTGCATG
>CAZAUB010000471.1:0-2212 GCA_964488195.1 uncultured Methylobacter sp.
GCAGTCTTTATTCGGCGTTTGGCGATAAACGCGGGCTTTTTTTAGCGGCCATTGATGGCTATTTTGAATACATGAAACGCATGATCTTCACTCTGCTGCATACCGACCAGCCCCCCATCGTCCGAATCGAAACCTTTTTTAACCGGCTGGTCAGCGACTCGGTTACGGATGAACATCGCAAAGGCTGCTTTTTGGTCAATACCCTGCTGGAAATTCCGGTTCATGATCAGGAAATCAATTCCAGGCTACAAGCGATGTTTGGATTGGTGGAAAATGAATTCAGGGATGTACTAAAAGAACACATAGCCTCCGGCGAGTTTGATAGTAAACAAAGCCCTGAAGAATTAGCCCGGTTTCTGGTTGCGGGTATATACGGGCTGCGTGTGTTTAATAAAACCCAGCCCGATATTTCAGCCTTGAAATCCATCGTGGATAATTTGCTTTCTGTGTTGCGGGGACAGTCTTGCAACAATAGAACCTGACATTTCCCGAAAATAGACGATTACGCCGGTTCCGCGCGGGCAAACGATGAAGCCGGTTGCTCATTTTCGACTAACGTTTGAGTTCACCGGATGGCAAAGCCCGTCGATGGAACGTTTGTTATGCGTCCTTTTTAACAGTTATTGGCGCTCCCCAGTCTTTTTCAAGCGTCATTCTCATACTGGTTAAATCGGAGTCACCAATGCGCCTCGATAGTTGTATTTCAATTTCAGAAAATGCATTCAAAGCGGCAGCAACGTTGGCTTTTCCTTGAGTGGTCAAAACAACAGTCTTCGCGCTTGAGTTGGTTGGGTCAACCTCGGTTTTTAGCAACTTCAATCTTTCTAATTCTTTAACGCTCTTCTGCGCAGCCTGCCTTGAGACACCAAGGCGTCGAGCCAACTCTGATATACGAATGCCACCTTTGCCTAAATGAGCCATCACCATTGACTGTGAGTGACTAAGTTCCGGCCAACCTTGTTCTTTCAATGAGGCCAACAAGCTTTCATCGAACCAATTAAAGGCCTCTAGCAGCAATCGCCCCATCGGGATAGTTCCGAGTTTTTTCATGCTGCAAAGTGTAAACCACATTGACACTTTGCGCAAGACGCTCTATAGTGTCAACTTCATTGACACTATAGAGGAAATTATAATGCCCATTTTTCAAACGAAGACACTCACTATTAGCATTGATGCACCATTTGAGAAAGTGGTCACTGATCTCGCAGATCCAGCGACTCACCCAGAATGGGCTAAAGAATTTTTTGCAGGTGCTGCGAAAAGAACAGAGAGCGGTGAAGTCCTTGTAACGGTGCCGATGATGGGCGGCATCGTCAGATACAAAATCGAAGCGGACACAAAACAAGGTATTCTTGACCTGTTTTTATCCCCAGAAGATGCCGACTTTGGTGCGCCGCTTCCGGTTCGGTTGATCAAAAACGGAAGTGGTGTCGATGTTTTATGGACCTTGACCCGTTTCCCTGGCATGTCGGACGCAGCATGGGAGAATGGCCTTGCATCAATGGAAAAGGAGTTACTCGCGCTTAAGGTAAGGCATGAGGAGTCAGGTGTGGCGATCGCGGGGAGACAGTCATGATGAAGTGGATTCTTTCGCTTAGTCTGGGCTTCGTGGTCACCAATGTTGTGGCGACAGCGCTCGCGGTTGGTCTACTCCAGCCCTTCGTGTCACCGATGTTCGGGTTGTACATTCGAATGGACGCAGACGGTCTGGCCTTTGCGCCGTTGCTCTTGGGGTATTTGATAATCACTATCGTTTTAGTCTGGCTGATGCCGCGTGTAAAAAGCGGACAATCAGGCTGGCTACACGGTGCTGTAGTCGGCCTCGTACTGGGCACGGCGGTGTTCTTGGGCGATCATTTGGTCACGGCCGGTTGGTCGAAACTTCCAGCCTTGCCGATGTTGCTGTCGGGTCTCGTCGATGCGCTGGCGGTCATGGCCGGTGGCATTGTGGTTGCGGTTGTGCAACAGCGGCAAATTGGAAAATGAATTACTCGCGCTTAAGGCAAGGCATGGCGGATAGCCTTGGCGCATAACGTAAAGTAGACCCCAATAAAGAACTTAAATTGTGGGACTAAACACCTAATCAATCTCAACCGCCAAAGCTGTTAGTGCAGTTGGATGTGCTGACGAAGGAAGTGGATTGCTCCTCAGTGCATCCTGCACTGTGGAACTTGACATTTCCCGAAAATGCGCAGTTGAGCGAAGGCCAATC
>CAZAUB010000472.1:0-2210 GCA_964488195.1 uncultured Methylobacter sp.
ATCTCCCACTGATTGCGCTTTACGCAGCACTTCGCATACAGAAGCCTCGGTTCTATCGAAAACAAAGCCTACCCCCAACGCTTCCAGATGATCCCATGCCAAGCCTTTGGCTACCAATACCGGTCGTCCCGCAGCCATGGCTTCGGCCACCACATTGCCAAAGTTCTCCCGCATGCCGCCGACTTCCTCCAACCCCGAAGGCAACACCAGGAAATGACTGGACGCTAACAAGTCCATCACTTCGCCGCGCTCTAAATAACCGCGATAACTGATGGCTCCTTGGGCCTGTTCGACCAGCGCCTGAAACTCTTCGAAATAGGCGCCGTCCACGCTACGACCGGCGATCACCAAACGATCCTCAGGATTCCGAACTTTTAACCATGCCCTGATAAATGCGTTGATACCTTTTTCCTGCTGAACATGCCCCAGAAAGCAGAGCTTCACGCCTGCACTGGCAGGATATTCGGCTACTTTAATATCTCGACTGTCGATGCCGTTCGGGACCAGCAGTATGCGGGCGTCTTCGCCGAGCACGTTTCGTACGCCTTCGGCCTCGGTGTCGCTGGTGCAATGCACAGAGATAGCCCGGCGCAGGGTCGGAAAAGTCAACCATTTATAGAACAGCCATTTGTGCGGTTTCTGCCGCCGTATCAAATCGACATGCTCGGGCATCAATCCGCCATGCACGGCGACCATGAACGGGCGACGCAGCAAGGTGCAAAAAACAGCCGCAAGCGTAGACGGCCAGGTTGCAATGCCGTGGATGTACACCACCGGCGCTTGGAGGCATAATTTAAATAGTTCGGGAACAGCGCCCAGTCCAAAGCCCCACCGCCTGAATCCATAGCAACGATAAAGCCTGACATCCACCTGTTCGCCAAGACACACCTGCTCGGGCCGCAGTCGCCCAGCAATCGACTCATCGGACGCGACCAACGCCATCTTATGTCCCCGTTCCGCCCAAGCCTTGGTCAAAACACCGGCTGTGACGGACACCCCGCCATAACCTTTAGCCGGGGGTATATGCGTGGTAACGATACCTACATTCATATCATTTCTCCTGAAACACTCTGTGAATAAATTAAAATCATAGGCACAAGACGAAAGGCAAAAGGCGAAAAAAGCCCGTCAACCGATTCGTACCCCGTCCTTCGCCCTTCGCCTTTAGCCCTTCTCATACGCCAGGAACCCGCGCCAAATACCGACAAGGTTGTAAAAAGAATAAGCCAGCTTTTTTGGGTTCAATAAAACCAAGGCCAGCATCATTTTCAGGATGGGCGCGACAAACATCTTGCGAATGATGTAGTAAAGAATGAACACATCCTGCTGATTGGCGAATTTCCTGATGTAAGCCCCGATCCCCGTGGAATACATCAGCATTCTTCCGGTTCCCAGCTTGTAGTGATCTTTATCCGGGTGATAAATCCTTATTTCCGGGTTATAAAATGCTATGTTGTCGGCCCGAAGCAACCGATACAAAAGTTCAAAACCCTCTGCTCCGGAATATTTGGAACCGATCCCGAAGTCGTGATCCAGGTGGAAGTGCTCACCATCAATCTTCTTACGATCAAAAAACTGCGTGAACTCCACCCCCATCATCTTGAAGCGTGAAAAATACTGCGCATTGTGACTGTTAACACCGATACTAAATCGGTTGGATGAAAAATCGTACGACCCCGCTACCAGGATGGAAAGGTTTGGGCGCCTTTTAAACTCGTCGATCACTTTTTTCAGGACATCCTTATCATAAGCGCAATCGTCATCGGGAAACGCGACGATTCTGCCCTGAGCCAAGCCTATGCCGTAGTCTCTGGCCCTGGCATTACCGGTAAAATTCACTTTGATATGCTTTACATCAAGGCAGCTGATGACCTGCTCGACGATGGCGTCGATTTTACCGTCCTTGTTTTGATCGATGATGATCAACTCAAAGTCTTTATAGGTTTGGTTCATCAGGGACTTCAAAAAATCAGCCACTTCCAAATCTCTTCCCAGCGTTGCCAAAACCAGCGAAATTTTCATATTGTTCACCTCGCCTGAATACCGGCTTTTGCTTGTAAATAGATCGTTGCCTCATACCAAGTAAACATCAGCGCAAACTCCAGTCCCGCAACGCCATCCAAAAAACCACCTCGAAATACGAAGTGATATAAAAAACGGGCAAGAATCCTGAGCCAGGATCGCCCCAACAAAACGCTTAACCGCCCACG
>CAZAUB010000473.1:0-2201 GCA_964488195.1 uncultured Methylobacter sp.
GCGAGGAGTTTAAATTAAAGCGCAATCACAAAGAACTGCATGTTACACCGGGTGGCGTAGAGCAGATGTATCTTTATTGCCATTTTCATAGACAGTCTAACAAGACGCTGCACCGGAGCGCTCCTATCGTCGCGCTTGGTGAGCAGTGTCGTTAGGGTTCGTACTTCACCCCAACCTACAAATACCAAAACCCTAAAACATAGGTAAATCATAATGAGCCATTTCCTGGATCGCTTGCTGTTTTTCAAGAAAAAAGTAGACACTTTCTCCGGTAATCACGGCGTGGTGACCAACGAAGACCGAAGCTGGGAGAACAGCTATCGATCGCGCTGGCAACACGATAAAATCGTGCGCTCCACGCATGGCGTGAATTGCACGGGTTCTTGCAGCTGGAAGATATACGTTAAAAACGGACTGGTGACCTGGGAAACCCAGCAAACCGATTACCCGCGCACCCGCCCCGATTTGCCCAATCATGAGCCGCGCGGCTGTCCTCGCGGAGCAAGTTATTCCTGGTATTTGTACAGCGCCAATCGCCTTAAATATCCGATGATACGCGGACGCTTGGTCAGGTTGTGGCGTGAGGCCAGACTGACGTTGGAACCGGTTGACGCTTGGGCGTCCATAGTCGAAGATCCGGCTAAAACCGCAGAATACAAGTCGATACGCGGCTTGGGCGGTCTGGTTCGCGCCTCTTGGGAAGAAGTGAACGAAATCATCGCGGCGGCCAACATTTACACGGCAAAAACTTTCGGCCCCGACCGTGTTATCGGTTTTTCGCCGATCCCGGCCATGTCGATGGTGTCTTATGCGGCCGGTAGTCGTTACCTGTCGCTGATCGGCGGCGTGAGTATGAGTTTTTACGACTGGTATTGCGATTTGCCGCCGGCATCGCCGCAAACCTGGGGCGAGCAAACCGACGTGCCCGAATCGGCGGACTGGTATAACGCCGGATTTTTGATGCTGTGGGGTTCGAACGTGCCGCAAACCCGCACCCCCGACGCTCATTTTATGACCGAAGCGCGTTATAAGGGCGCGAAAGTCGTGGTGGTGACTCCCGATTATTCGGAGGCCAGCAAGTTCGCCGACCTGTGGCTGCATCCGAAGCAAGGCACCGATGCCGCACTGGCGATGGCGATAGGGCACGTCATACTCAAGGAATTTCATGTCGAGCGACTAAGCCCTTATTTCAACCAGTATGTGCGCGAAAATACCGATTTACCTTTTCTGGTCATGCTGAAAGAACAAGACGGCTGCTATGTGCAGGATCGTTTCTTCAGAGCCTCGGACTTTTTAGGCAGCTTAAGTCAAGACAACAACCCCGAATGGAAAACGGTAGCCTACGATGAAATCAACGGTCAGATCGTTCCGCCTTGCGGTTCTATCGGTTTTCGTTGGGGCGAAAGCGGGCATTGGAATATCGAACAGAAAACCGTAGACAATCAGGAAGTACGCTTACGCTTGAGCTTGATCGATATTAAAGACGATGTAGCAAGCGTCGGCTTCCCATATTTTGGCGGCTCCGAACATCCGCATTTTACCCATTCTGCACACGACGCTATTCAACGGCGCAATGTGCCGGTTAAAAAAATCACCTTAGCCGATGGCACTGAAGTGTTGGCTACTACGGTGTTCGATTTGCTGGTTGCCAACTACGGGATAGATCGCGGCTTGGGCGGCGGCAATGTTGCTGCTTCTTACGACGAAGATGTTCCGTACACCCCCGCATGGCAGGAAAAAATCACCGGCGTTACGCGTAAAAATGTGATTGCGGTGGCGCGGGAATTTGCTACCAATGCCGAAAAGACCCAGGGTCGCTCGATGGTAATTCTGGGTGCGGGTATCAATCACTGGTATCACATGGACATGAATTATCGCGGCATCATGAATATGTTAATGATGTGCGGTTGTGTCGGGCAGTCCGGCGGTGGTTGGGCGCATTATGTGGGGCAGGAAAAACTGCGTCCGCAAACCGGCTGGTTGCCGCTGGCGTTCGGCCTGGATTGGAAACGTCCGCCACGGCAAATGAACAGCACCTCGTTTTTCTACAATCACACCAGCCAATGGCGTTACGAAAAACTCAAAATTAATGAGATTTTGTCGCCGCTGGCACAGCCGAAAGACTGGCAAGGCAGCTTGATCGATTTTAACGTTCGCTCTGAGCGCATGGGCTGGTTGCCGTCTGCACCGCAACTGCAAAC
>CAZAUB010000474.1:0-2194 GCA_964488195.1 uncultured Methylobacter sp.
AATTATTTTGCCGAAGACCGGCTGTTGAATATCGCTCATCAGTATCAGCAAGTCACCGATTGGCACGCACATATTCCTAAAGGTTTCGAGTAAGGAGAAACAGTCATGACTACTATTACACAGCTTTCGCAGTTGGATTTAGATGGTACTTATAGTTATGCCGATTATATGACCTGGCAACTGGAGGAGACCGTTGAACTGATACGCGGCAAAATCATGTTGATGGCACCAGCGCCGAATGTGAAACATCAACGTCTGTCGCGTAATCTATTGGTTATTATAGGAAATTATTTTCATAAAAGACCTTGTCAGGTTTTTCATGCGCCGTTTGATGTAAGTCTATACAACAGGCGAAAATCGACGCTAGCCGACCGGGAAATTTTCAGCGTCGTGCAACCCGATCTATGCGTGATTTGCGATCCTGAAAAATTGACCGTACAAGGTTGTAGCGGTGCGCCGGACTGGGTGATTGAAGTGCTCTCGCCCGGCAATAGCAAGAGGGAGATGCGCCTTAAATTTGATCTTTACCAGGAAAACGGCGTCACCGAATACTGGTTGGTTTATCCCTATGAACAGGCGGTCTACCAGTTTGTACTTAACCAAGACACCGAAAAATATCAACTATTTGCCATGTATGCAGGCGACGATCTGGCAAGGCCTTATCTTTTTCCCGAATTGCACATTGATCTAGCCGACGTTTTTGCCGAATAAATAGGAACTACAGAATGAACACACAATGGGAAACAGTAATCGGCTTGGAAATCCATGCACAACTGTCCACAAAATCAAAAATCTTTTCCGGGGCTTCCACCGCTTACGGCGCGGAACCCAATACCCAAGCCTGCGCCGTTGATTTAGGCTTGCCGGGCGTGTTGCCGGTATTGAATGAAGAAGCCGTGTGCATGGCGGTCATCTTCGGCATGGCCATAGAAGCGCATATCGCACCGTATTCGGTGTTCGCCAGGAAAAATTATTTTTATCCGGACTTGCCCAAAGGCTATCAAATCAGCCAGATGGATCTGCCTATCGTCGGTATCGGGCATTTGGATATTGACGTTGACGGCGTCAGCAAACGCATCGGTATCACTCGCGCTCATCTGGAAGAAGATGCAGGTAAATCGCTGCATGAAAATTTCCACGGCTTGACCGGAATCGATTTAAACCGTGCCGGCACGCCGCTGCTGGAAATTGTTTCCGAGCCGGACATGAGATCGGCTAAAGAAGCCGTGGCCTACATGAGGATTATGCATGAACTGGTGAGTGATCTGGGTATTTGCGATGGCAATATGCAGGAAGGCTCGTTCCGCTGTGATGCCAACGTATCGGTGCGTCCTAAAGGCCAGAAAGAATTTGGCACCCGAGCTGAAATCAAAAACATCAATTCGTTCAAGTTTGTCGAAAAAGCCATCAATCACGAAATTGAGCGGCAAATTGACCTGATAGAAAACGGCGGTAAAGTGGTTCAGGAAACCCGTTTGTATGATTCGGTCAAGGATGAAACCCGTTCCATGCGCAGCAAGGAAGAGGCCAATGATTACCGGTATTTCCCCGATCCTGACCTGTTGCCTGTGTTTATTAGCGAGGAGTTTAAAACTCGAGTAAGAGCAGAAACGCCCAAATTGCAGAGATCGCGATATGCCCGGCGGGTTCTATCACTGTATGCTCAACCAATTGGAAATGTGCCAATTGTAAGGAATGCAGTTTTAGGATTTGATGACTACAGGTCTTGGAAACTTAATGCTTCTCCGGAGCAGCTCGATTACTGCGAAGCTCTGGAGAAAGAGTCGGGATGCAATGAAGGAATATGTGTCAACTGGGTTAGAGGTGAGTTGTCTGCGGCGCTGAACAAAGCCGGTTTGGAAATTACCGACTCGCCGGTCAGTCACGAACGCTTGGCCGGTTTGTTGATGCGCATCAGCGACGACACCATTTCCGGCAAAATTGCCAAACAAGTGTTCGAGGAAATGTGGCAGAACACAGCGACAGCCGATCAAATTATCGAAGCCAAAGGCCTGAAACAAATCACCGATACCGGCGCGATAGAAGCCATTATCGACAAAATTATTGCCGATAATCAGGATCAGGTTGAACAATACCGTAGCGGTAAAGACAAAGTCTTTGGTTTTTTTGTGGGGCAGGTGATGAAGGAGATGCAGGGTAAGGCCAACCCCGGCGAAGTGAATAAAATGCTTAA
>CAZAUB010000475.1:0-2183 GCA_964488195.1 uncultured Methylobacter sp.
CGCACCTTTTCGTTTAACAAAGGCTCAGTCAATGCACCTTGCCCCGGCCCTATCTCAACCCAATGTTGATCAGGCTTAGCCTGAATGCTGGAGATGATGTTGTAAATAATATTGTGGTCATGAAGAAAATTCTGACCAAAACGTTTACGAGGGATATGTGCCATTTTATTATTGCGTAGCCATGGTTAATGCGGTTTGCAGCGCAAACTGTAGGCTGCCTAGATCGGCGTTGCCGCTGCCGGCAAGATCCAACGCCGTGCCGTGGTCAACCGAAGTGCGGATAACCGGCAGCCCCAGGGTAATATTTACAGCCTGCCCAAAGCCCATATGTTTAAGCACCGGCAAGCCCTGGTCATGATACATCGCCAAGACTGCATCCGCTGTAGCCAAATACTTGTCGGTGAACAGCGTATCAGCCGGTAGAGGCCCATGCAGATTCAAGCCCTGTTTGCGGAAGGTGTCGAGTACCGGCACCATAATGTCGATTTCTTCTCTGCCCAGATGACCGTTTTCTCCGGCATGAGGATTAAGCCCGCACACCAGTATTTTCGGGTGAGCTATGCCAAAGCGTGTTCTCAGCTCGTGATCCAGTATCCGAATCACCGTACGCAACCGGGTATGGGTAATGGCTGAACTGACTTCCGACAGCGGCATATGCGTAGTCACCAGCGCCACCCGCAAGCCCGGCGTTGCCAGCATCATCACCGGATGTCCGCCGGTAATATCCGCAATAAACTCGGTATGCCCGCTAAAAGAAAAGCCCGCATCGTTGATAATACCCTTGTGGACGGGGCCGGTGACCATCGCATCGAAAACCACGTCCATGCAACCTTTGGTCGCTTTGGTGATGGCTTTTAACACATAACGGCTATTGGCCGGATTCAGTTGCCCGCACTGAACCGGTTCCGCCAGTTCCACCGGCAATACCGTCATGCATCCGCCAATCTGGGCGCTAGCAGGCAATGTGCCGTCAAACTCTTTTAGCTGTAGCGGTAAACCTAACTGTATGGCGCGCTCTTCCAGTAATTGTGGGCTGGCTATAACGATGATTTCGCAAGGTAAATTCTGTTGTGCAAGCTGAATGCAAAGATCAGGGCCTATGCCTGCGGGTTCTCCGGGTGTTAATGCAATACGCGGTACGGGTAGCCTGATGGTCATCTGAAAGCTGAGATAAAAAAGAATAATTTTACAGTATAACGAGCAGGATGATTTAAAAAACACTGATTTTGAAGATGAGATTGGGCTGGAATCAAACTGCGAATGGCCTCAGATAATCATCAAGGTTTCACAAGGCTGTTATATAAGCTAAGTTTGGGAGTTTGTTTTCACCTGTCAGTCAGTCCAGGCATTAATAGGTGCTGTGCGAAAGCCTGACGTAGTCTCCAGCTGTTTTAAGGTCTTGATAGACGCTTGATCGGTCAAGATGCCAAGGTTGTACGAACAGAGGTCATCTGTCACAATAACCCTATATAGTGACTAACAAAAGGACAGCTCATGGCTGAGATAACTGAAGTACCTAGCCCTTTTTGCGGTATCGGCACGGATGACCTGACTATTCAGGTTGACGGTGTGTCGCTCAAAGTGGTTAAAAACGGCTGTGCGGTTAATACACCCGCGTTTGAACAGGCTATTACCGATACCCATCCAAGGGTTGATGGTAAGGATGTTAGTCTGGACATGGCTGTGGCAAAGGCGACGGCGCTGTTAAAAAATACTAATCAACCGGTTATCGGCGGTTGCGCAACGGATGTCAACGGGATGCGGGCGTTGCTGGCATTAGCTGATCGTAGCGGCGCTGTGGTCGATAATATGAATTTTACCGGCGCACGAAATAACTTTCTGGCCTTGCAGGATTCAGGCTGGATGAATACGACGCTGGCGGAAGTAAAAAACCGTTGTGATTTGTTATTGGTGGTCGGCACTGATCTGGAAGGTTTTTCGCCGCGCTTTTTTGAGCGTTATCTATGGAATGAAGAATCGATGTTTCTGGACGATACCGGCAAGCGGGAGGTTATCTATTTGGGAAAAGCGCCTTCCGGTAACGCCTCTACTTCGCCAAACGGCCAAAAAGCGCTGGTTTTTGAATGCACAAACGAAGATTTGCCTGATGTTGTTGCGGTATTAAGGGCGCTGGTTAAAGGCAATCCGATTCGAGTCGATTCGGTCGGCGGTATTGCGGTTGC
>CAZAUB010000476.1:0-2178 GCA_964488195.1 uncultured Methylobacter sp.
GCATCGAAACCTGCGGGAATTCGTGCGCCGGGCATGATGGAAGTGCATTATGCGCCAACCACGCCAGCTATCCGTTGTCCGGCAGAGCAATTGCAGAATAGGATTATGCAGTCGATAGCCAATGGCAAAAACATTGGCCTTTTGTGCTATCAACTGGAAATAACACCAACCGACCAAATCCGCGTTTTGCGTTTACCCAAACAAGCCGGTAATTATGCACAACGGCTTTATGCTGCGCTACGCGAGCTGGATAGCTTGCAACTGGATCTGATTCTGGTAGAACAACCGCCGCAAACTGAGCTATGGCAAGCGGTCAATGATCGCCTAAGAAAGGCTACCATTGCGGCTTAGTTGTTTAACAATCTCAGTGTTTACCCTAGAAAAACCATTTCGTGGACTAACTGCGGTTTTTAGGTTTACACATTAGAGCGCGTTTTAAAAACTTATCGTTCCCACGACGGAGCTCTCATCGATATACACAAGTGTCTGCGGTACACCGTCATTCCGGCAGGGATTGCCGGAATCCAGAGCACAGGGATGTGAACGCTTGATTTAACTGAGCAATCCCCTGTGGCGAGACTTGCTGTCTGTTTCGGTATCGCCATCCATGGCTTCTCGGCAACTGCTCCTGCGTTGCTCTACCTCCTGCATCCTTGCAGTCGTGGATCCTGGCAATCTGCCGGGATGACGAACTTTAAAATACTTGTGTATAACGATGAGCAACGGAGCGTGGGAACGATAAAAAAGCGCCTATTGCAGCATCAACTCACAAAGCCGGTCTTCCAAATCGATTCTTTTTACCAGGCTCTCACCTAAAGCGGACAAATCCTGTTTCAGGTCATCAAGAATAGTTGTTGCTGCGCCATTTTCATATTTATCATTAAACGATACCGCGACTTCCGTGGTAGATGACAACGCCGGGTAAATTGCTTTCGCGACTGATAATGCCGGATCCTGGTTGTCGGCATCTGCAAACAGGCACTCGCAAACACCAAAATGGCCAAGAGAAACATAATCAATTAGCATTTCAGAAAAACGGGCTAATTTTTTCCTTACCGTCTGATTAGCCGAAAAAGGCATGAGTTCGGCAACATGGCAATACAAAGACCAGACTTCTTGTCTTTCATGTTGTAATTCGGCTATCAATTGATAAGCCTGCTGTTGTCTTTCCGGATTAATTTTAACTGCAATCGACATGAGCGCTCTCCTAGGTTTAGTTAGTGGCTTTAATTTAAGTCGATTATCAATAAAGTACAACAATTAATTAAAAAATAAGGTAATTTTATAAATATCTCAGTTGTTATTCCCAGTTACAATCGCCGTGATCTGTTGAAACGGGCGCTATTGTCCGTGTATTCCCAATCCTTATTACCGGCAGAAGTTGCGGTAATTGATGACGGTTCGACCGATGGCACGGAAGATATGCTCCGCCGGGAATTTCCCCAGGCAAGCTATTTCTATCAGGAAAACCGCGGCGTCAGTGCGGCGCGAAACCTTGGCGTACAACAAACAACCGGCGACTGGCTGGCTTTTCTGGATTCTGATGATGAATGGTTGCCGGAAAAACTGTTCAACCAGAAAGCGGCGTTGACGAATCACCCTGAATACAAGATTTGCCACACCGAAGAAAACTGGATACGCGATGGAGCCCAGGTTGACGTGCCCAAAAAATACGCCAAAACAGGCGGCTGGATATTTGCCCATTGCTTGCCGCTATGCGCAATGTCACCGTCCACCGTATTGATACACCGCTCGGTATTTGAGGGCATCGGCCTGTTTGACACCCAGCTGCCTGCTTGTGAAGACTATGACCTGTGGCTCAGGATCACCGCAAATTACCCGGTTTTACTGGTTGAACAACCGCAAATTAACAAGCATGGCGGCCATGAAGACCAGTTATCCAGGGCATTCTGGGGCATGGATCGGTTTCGAATCAGCGCCTTGCAAAAAATCATTGATGCCGGTCAATTATCTGAGCAAAACCGGCAGGCGGCGATCAATATGCTGATAAAAAAGGCCGATATTTACCTTAACGGCGTTACAAAGCGTGGAAAAATCGAGGAAGCAGACTATTACCGACAACTTATTGAGCGCTATGAAGTAGACGCTATTTGATCCTAAAACTACAGTTGCAATCGCCCTTAGCCATACAGCTTAACTGCTCAACTTCTTTGTCCA
>CAZAUB010000477.1:0-2176 GCA_964488195.1 uncultured Methylobacter sp.
CCTTTCATCATGCATTGCATGGGTGAGTTGATGGAACCGATAGCGTGATGAACCCTGTTCAGATAGGGTTTCAAAACATTGTAACGGGCATCTTTCACCGCAGCCATCATCCGGTCTGAGCCGATAACGATGAGGTGATCGACATGAGACAGCGGGATAGGCTGGTCGCCCAGCTCGCATTTGGCATAAGCGAGCATGGCCTCAAGAATATTGCCGACGAAGGTTTTATCTTGAGGTCGCGTGGTTGGAATGGGCTTAATACCGGGCGCTTTGTCTACCGACCAGATAATAATATCCGATGCGGCTTCAATATCTTCCACTTTAAAGACATCCAGCTTGTGTTTATAGCCGGCAAAGTAGATCACTTTGTTACCGGCGGCTCTTAAGGCTTTGCCGATAGAAAAGAGTACGGCATTGCCCAGGCCACCCCCGAGTAGTAAGACGGTTTGGCCGCTAGGTATGTCTGTCGGTGTTCCTGTCACGCCCATGACCACCAGTGAATCACCTGATTTCCAGGTCGCGCACAGACGCGAGGATGATCCCATTTCAAGTGCAATCAGGGAGATGGTGCCTTTTTCTTTATCGACTTCGGCACCTGTCAGTGCTATCGCTTCAGATGTCAGTACCGTACCTTCTACAACCGGCGCATTGGCTTCAAAATTCTGTACGCGATAAAACTGACCGGGCTGGAATTTTTCGGCTTGCAACGGCGCCTTGACGACAACTTCTATAATGGTCGGCGTCAGTCGGTTAATCGAAACGATAGTGGCAGTAAAGGCCGCGTCCAACGTGGCGAACAGCTTCTTCAGTGCGGCATCACGTTCAGACTGCCCCGCCGGATTCAGATTGGACAGTTCTTTTTCAAACAGTTTGACGATATAGGGATAACCATTTTTTGCACTGGCCATGGCCTTGACCACGTTACCCGCATAAACAGGATGATTGTCGCCATAAAAACTGATGAATTTGCCGTCTTTTTGATAAGACGTTAGCGGTGCAGGTTTACCCAGTTTAGGCACTGCTTCGTCAGACATGGGAACCAGTTCTACGTCGCCGTTGATCCATTCCGGCTCATAGCGTTGGAAGAAATATTTATCCATGACAAAGGTGTTTGGATATTCGCTTTGATAAATGGTGTTCGGCGATGTGCCCGCGGCAATGTAAAGGCTGCGCAAGGGCACGTTCACTGTCAGTCCTGAGCTAATCCAGCGGCCGTGTTCGGGCACTAATTTTTCGAATGCTACGGCATTCAGATGACCATATTCATCGGCTAATGCGCTTTGCGGACTCATGCCTTCGGCTAAGGCGATGCCCTCTTCCAGCGCTTTAGCGATTTCTTCGTGGTTTTGGCGATACGCGGGCGCATCGTTAATGCCTTTGCGATAAAACAGCGTGACGCCGCCCCATGATTCTACCAGCGGTTGGAAATCCGGTTGTTCACCTGCCGCTTCGGCACGTTGGCGTTCGGCATGTATGACTTTGCCGTGCGCCAGGAATTCATCGAGAATGATGGTTTCTTCTTTATCGTAACGACCGCGAACGGTTTGTTCGCCATACACGTTAACCAGCGTTTCATAACGATGCAGGATTTTTTCCACCTGCACAGGATAATACGCCATCAATTCGGTTGCGGTATCCATAGCGGTCAAGCCGCCGCCGATAACGCCTGCGGGCAAGCGCACCTGCAAGTTTGCCAGCGAAGAAGCCTTGGCAGCTCCTGTTAATTGCAAGGCCATCAAAAAATCCGAGGCTTTGCGTATGCCGCGCATCAGATTGTTTTTCAGGTCGATAACAGTCGGTTTACCGGCGCCGGAGGCGATACAAATATGATCAAAGCCCATGCTCCACGCGTCTTCAATGGTGATGGTGCCGCCAAAACGCACACCTCCGTAAGCGCGAAACGCCTCGCGTCTTTGCAAGGTCAGGTAAATGACTTTTAGGAAGTTCTTGTCCCAGCGCACGGTGATGCCGTATTCGGCCACGCCGCCAAAACCGGCCAGGATGCGTTTATCCAAATCTTCGTACAGGTCTTGAAAGTTTACAATCGGCGCGGGCAAGTTTTCGCTGTCGCCGGTCAATGCCACCGGCAACGGCTCCAGTTTCAAGCCGTCGATACCGGCAACCGCAAAGCCTTCATTGAGCAGATAATGGCTCATCGTGTAACCGGCCGGCCCCA
>CAZAUB010000478.1:0-2165 GCA_964488195.1 uncultured Methylobacter sp.
AAAGAAAGTGCCAATGTAGTAGCTACGACAGCGCTTTTTAATAATTTCATGTAATCTATACCTCGTTGTAGTTATTATTATTAGGTCTGCAACTGCCTAGATAAGCATATTTAATTAGTTACATGACGATGTGAACTTTATCATAACACTTGTCAATATTAAATGAATTAACTCGGTTCTAGAAATTCACTTACAACAGTTGCACTTCAGAGTTGAATCCGTCAATCATTTGATTGTGTAAATTTAGTTGATAAAAGAGGTAGGCAGAAAAGCGTTGCCCACCCTACAGGATTAAAACAACGTATCCCACATCTGATCCACCTTCTTGACCACCTCGGGCGACATAACAATCGTCCTGCCCCATTCGCGGTTAGTTTCCCCAGGCCATTTATTGGTGGCGTCAAATCCTACCTTGGATCCCAAGCCTGAAACCGGCGAGGCGAAATCAAGATAATCTATCGGGGTGTTTTCCAGTATGGTTAAATCCCTGGCGGGGTCCATGCGGGTGGTCATCGCCCAGATTACATCCTGCCAGTTGCGGACATCGACATCGTCATCGACGACGATTACGAACTTGGTGTACATGAATTGCCGCAGGAACGACCAGGTGCCCAGCATCACGCGTTTGGCGTGGCCGGCGTATTGCTTTTTCATGCTGATCACGGCCATGCGGTATGAGCAGCCTTCCGGGGGCAGGTAAAAATCGACGATTTCCGGGAATTGTTTTTGCAAAATGGGTACGAACACCTCATTTAACGCAACGCCCAGGATGGCCGGTTCGTCGGGCGGCCTGCCGGTGTAAGTGCTGTGATAGATCGGCGCCTGGCGTTGGGTGATCCGTTCGATGGTGAATACCGGAAAATCGGCGACTTCATTGTAATAGCCGGTGTGGTCGCCGTAAGGGCCTTCCGGCGCGAATTCACCGGGATAGATAAAGCCTTCCAGGACGATTTCGGCGCTGGCCGGAACCTGCAATTCGTTAATCAGCGATTTGGCGACTTCGGTTTTGCTGCCGCGCAATAAACCGGCAAACGCGTATTCGGACAGGGAGTCCGGCACCGGTGTGACGGCGGCAAGTATCGTTGCCGGGTCTGCGCCCAAGGCTACGGAAACCGGGAAAGGCTGGCCGGGATGGGCGGCCTGGAATTCTTTAAAATCCAATGCGCCGCCCCGGTGCGTCAGCCAGCGCATGATGACTTTGTTTTTGGCAATGACTTGCAGGCGATAAATGCCCAGGTTTTGCCGTTCCTTATTTGGGCCTTTGGTAATCACCAGCGGCCAGGTAATCAACGGTGCGGCATCTTCCGGCCAGCAGGTCTGGATAGGATAATCGCCCAGATCAATTTCATCGCCTACCCTTACCAGTTCCTGGCACGGCGGCGAGCTGATTATTTTAGGTGCCATGTTCAGCACTTGCTTGAAGACCGGGAATTTCTCCCAGGCGTCTTTCATGCCCTTGGGCGGCTCGGGTTCTTTCAGGTAAGCCAGTAGCTCGCCGATGCCGCGTAACTCGGTGACGGATTCTGCGCCCATACCCATCGCGACGCGGCGCGGCGTACCGAAAAGGTTGGCCAACACCGGAATGTTTGCGCCTTTGGGGTTTTCGAACAGCAACGCGGGGCCGCCCTGTTTTAAGGTGCGGTCGCAAATTTCGGTCATTTCCAGGTAGGGATCGACTTCAACGGTAATGCGTTTTAGTTCGCCCTGTTTTTCCAGTTGCTTGATAAAGTCGCGCAGGTCTTTGTAGATCATGCCGCGATGCCGTTATGTCTGAGTAACGCATCAATGGTGGGTTTGCGGCCACGGAAGTTGATAAATAATTCCATCGCGCTTTGGCTGCCGCCCTTTTCAAGGATGTTGGTTAAAAAGGCGTGGCCGGTTTCCTGGTCAAAAATGCCTTTTTCTTCAAATAGCGAAAAAGCGTCACTGGACAACACTTCCGCCCATTTGTAGCTGTAATAACCTGCGCCATAACCGCCTGCAAAAATATGCGAGAAGCTGTGGGCAAAGCGGTTGAATTTGGGTGGTCGAATAACGGCAACCTGTTCCCTGACCTGTTCCAGGGTTTCATAGATGCGTCCGCCTTGTCCGGGATCGTAATCCCGGTGTATCCTGAAATCGAACAGGCTGAATTCCAGTTGTCTAACCATGATCATGCCGGCCTG
>CAZAUB010000479.1:0-2142 GCA_964488195.1 uncultured Methylobacter sp.
TTGGGCTCGATGATAAGTACGTCAGGGATAGCGCTGGGAATAACTTTCATGGCTGCACCCCTTCTTTCAACAAGCGTTGCAGGTATTGCCCATAACCGTTTTTAGCGAGCGGCAGCGCCAGCTTTCCCAGTTGCTCGGCATTGATGAAGCCTTTGCGGTAGGCGATTTCTTCCGGGCAAGCCACTTTCAAACCCTGCCTATGTTCGATGGTCTCGATGAAATTGCTGGCTTCGATCAGGCTCTCGTGAGTGCCGGTATCTAGCCAAGCGTAACCTCGGCCCATGATTTCTACATTGAGTTGGTCGCGTTCGAGGTAAATGCGGTTCAGGTCGGTAATCTCCAGCTCGCCCCGAACAGATGGCTTGAGGCTGGCGGCGATGTCGATAACCTGATTGTCGTAGAAATACAGGCCGGTGACGGCATAGTTGCTCTTGGGGCTTACCGGTTTTTCTTCCAGGCTGGTGGCGCGGCCTTGTGCGTTGAAGGCTACCACGCCATAACGCTCGGGATCCAGCACATGGTAGGCGAAGACGGTTGCACCTTGATCACGCACTGTAGCATTTTCAAGTTGGGTGTGCAGGTCATGGCCGTAGAAGATGTTGTCGCCCAGCACCAAGGCGCTGGCAGCGTTACCGATGAAGTCTTTGCCGATAATAAAAGCTTGGGCAAGGCCGTCCGGGCTGGGTTGCACGGCGTATTGCAGGTTGAGGCCCCAATCACTGCCGTCGCCGAGCAGTTGCTCAAAGCGCGGTGTATCTTGCGGGGTGGAGATGATCAGGATGTCCCGAATGCCCGCCAGCATCAAGGTGCTGAGTGGATAGTAGATCATCGGCTTGTCATAAATCGGCAGCAGTTGTTTGGAGACGACTTTGGTCACCGGGTACAGCCGGGTGCCGGAGCCTCCGGCGAGAATGATGCCTTTTCTGGCGAGTGGTGAGTGGGTCATGGTCATGTCTCGTAAATTAAGGATAGCATGCGTTAACAACAAGCTTAAATATTATGTCAGCGTCAATCCCAAAGATTCGGCCTCGCTTTCTAGCACCTTGACAATATTCAACAACATGTCTGTTGCTTCGTTTGCGGACAGTAATGCCTGTAGAAACAGCTGGGTATCGATCATATATTCATGCACCAACAGATTTCTCAGCTTTCTGGCGCCGATAAAAATCTCCGCATTTTTTAGCCATTGCATTTTTTCCGCATAAGCCAGCACATCCAGCATGGATTTAGGTCTTTCGCCTAGCAGATTTGCAAATACAGGTATTAGCTTTTCACCCAGAAAATCTTGCAATCTGCCGAAACGACTGACGAATGCGTCAATTTTCTCGGCTTTTTCCTCATCGGTACCCAAGCTGCCAACCCATTCCAACACATGGCTTGTGAAAACAATGTATTCTGGGTGTAAGCCAAGTGTGCTGCCTCTTTACGTGCGACTGCCAACGCTAGCATGGCTTGTTCAGCATATTCTTGCAAATAACGAGCGCTCATAAGCATGTACCGGTGCGTCGGGCTATTTCAAAGATTGGCGCCGATGGGGTATTGGCGTCCTTGATGATCACATCGATTTTTCGATCGCCCAATGCCATGATCAAAGCGCCATAAAGCTGACAAGTTAATTTTCCGCGATTGGGCAGTGACGCTTCTGTTTCAAAAAACAAGTCAATATCTCCACCCAGACCGGTATCCATTGCACGCGACCCAAAAACCCTGATAATTACCTTTTCCCCCATTAGTCTATGGGCAACTTCACGTATGGCATTGATTTGTTCCTGGGTTAAACGCATGCTTATTTACCGAGAATTTCAGTCAACATGTGCTCGATCCCTGCTTGCCAATCAGGTAATTGCAGATCGAAAACGTTTTTTAGTTTATCTGTGTTCAAACGCGAGTTCAGCGGTCGCTGTGCGGCAGTTGGATAGTCGCTGGTGCTGATTGCCTTCACTGCCTGCTGAGGCACTTTAAGTTCTACGCCGTTTTGACGAGCAAAATCGAGAACATGCAGCGCATAGTCGTACCAACTTGTCTGTCCGCCTGCAACTAGATGATACAGCCCGGACACTTCGTTTCGTTGCCTGGCAACACGGACAGCATGGGCGGTTACGTCCGCCAGCAAATCGGCACCGGTGGGCGCGCCGATCTGGT
>CAZAUB010000480.1:0-2136 GCA_964488195.1 uncultured Methylobacter sp.
TTCCGACGTCGGCAGGCTGAGGCCGGTGCTGCCACTCGAACTGCCGCCGCTTGATGAAAAGCCACCACCGAGCACGTCGTATCGGGTCAGTCCCGGTACCAGGAAGAGCAGTTGGTCGTTCTGGGCGGCGGCTTTTTCGATGCTGGTCTGGAAGCCGCTGGTCGAGGCCCATTGGCTGATGACTGAATCGACCAGCGCCATCTGCGCGGCCTTGGTGTCGGCGGCGGCATAGTCGGTGAGTGCGCTGCCCAGGGCGGGAGACAGGCTGACCGCTTCTTGCAGGTCGCGCACCATGCCGGAGCCTTGCATGGTGGGCAAAGCCTGGGCTTGTTCAGTGAGCGGGACGGTGTCGCTAAAACTGCGGTAGAAGGGGTTGTCGGCGAGGTCGATGTCGGCCATGCCGCCGGTGATCTGCCCTACGGTGCCTTCGGTGCCGTCGTCGCGGATGTAGCTGCCGAGGTCGGCTATTTGGTTGCCGTTGCCCAAGCGGGTGGTGTTTTCCGATTTGGCGACGTGGAAGCCGGTGATGCCCAGGGATTCGAGGCTGTGCAGTTCGCCTGCGTCGGTGATGCCGTCGCTGTTGGCATCTTGCCAGACGCGCAGGTTGTCCCAGTTGGCGTCATTGGAATTCACGAGACCGTCGTGGTTGGTGTCTTCCTGCGCCAAGGCGGCAAAGCCGTCGGCGGCAGTGCCTCCGGCATACAAGGGTGTAGAGTCGCCGAACAGTTCGGTGCCGTTGTCGATCAGTCCGTTGCCATTGCGGTCCAGCACCAGGAAGCCGTCGTCAGGCTTGATCCAGCCGGTGGCGTTGGCCACGCCATCGCCGTCGTGATCGAACAGGATGGGGGCGTTCGGGTCGATGCCGACGGTTTCGAGGCCGTCAGAGTCGAGGTCCAGGGTGAGCGGATCTTTGCGTAGTATCCAGTTGCGGGCGGCGATGAAGAGTTCGTTGACGGCATCAGCAGTTCGCGAAAAGCTGAACTCGTCTCCAGGCTTGATACCATAAAAATCAGCCGCGCCGTTATTCCACATCCATTCCCATGTCTTAGATGCGGCAAAACCAAAGCCAATCCCAATAGCAGCAGCACCCAATAATGGTAATCCCAGCATACTAATTGCCCCCATAGCGAGGCTACCAATTGCCATACCTACCAGTACGGAAACAGCCGTTTTTCCAACCTCATAGGCATCACCAGTAGCAACAGCCGTCCCTAACTGCGCTGCATTTATGGCAGGGCCGAGCGCACTTGCAACCTTGCTCAGGTTCCCCAACATAGCTGTATCAATCTTGGTGTTCTCCATAATCTGGTTAGCTTGACTGATTGAGCTAGAGGCAATGTTTTCGTAGGCCTTCACCGTCGACATAGCGTTCAAGTAGAGAGGTGAACTCGGTAAATCGGCATGTGTCGCCGCTTCTTGTGCTGCTTTCGCGGCCGCCTTCATTGCTTCCTGCATTAGGTAGTGCTGATAAGCTGCGTCCACGATAGCCTGCTGCTGGACCGCCGAAACTCCAGTAGTTCCAAAAGCTTCGCTAATGACGTTTTCGATGCCGGACTTGACCGCATCCGTAGTGGCACCGGCTGCATCCCACCAATCTGCTTGGAAGGTATCATAATTAATGGGGGACGTACTCATTTGGCTTCTCCTTTATATGATTGAGTAAAATGAATTATCTTGAAGTTTTTTAACCACCAGAATATGCCGGACAACAAAGTGGCAATACCGGTCACCATACAGAATCCGAATACCAACTGAAGCACGATTGATTCATGTATACAAAAACGTCGGCAGTTGGGTTCTTCTGGGAGAGCTGCAAAATACCCCATAGATATGCCAACAAATGTCATAGCTACAAGGAGCAAAGGTAATAAATGGCGACCCCATCCTTTCGAAAGCCATTTATTTATAAAATCCCGCTCGTAAGACTTGTTATTTACGATCATGAGTGCGTAATAAGGCATGACAAACCAGAAATAGGAAAACAACAGCCATGTCATGCTTGGAAAGGATGACCTTTCCGCCCATTTGCCAATAGATGGCACAAGATCAGAAACAGTCCGCAAAAAGATTGCAAAAGAAGGTAGTAGTACGCCAATTTTGCTTTGACTATTAATTAATGTAATCTTTCAATTATCC
>CAZAUB010000481.1:0-2133 GCA_964488195.1 uncultured Methylobacter sp.
CGATCTCCTCCGCCTTTTGCGACCTCACCCACAGCGCGAAGGTCATCATGGCCCAGCCGCGAACAGCGATTTCGACATTCAGGCACAGGGAAATAAACCAGCCTTCGCCGGTAGGCCATTCCTTCCAGATTAAAAGCCCCATGATGATCGATGCCAAACCTCCGAGCGAGGTGGAAAGGGTGTGGGGCAGTCGTAGCGCATAAACCAGGGTGATTCGCACAATACCGCGTACGATTAAAAAGGCTGCGATCATCATGCTAAAGCGGGCGGGTTCTTCCGTCACGCTGAGGATAATCAGGCCGCCGATCACCGCATCCAACACCCCGACTTGCAGATTCTGGAGGAAATCGCGGGTCTCCTTGGCAAGAGCAGCATCGAGACATTCCAATAAGCCTAGCGATAAAATAACCATGCCGCTGATCGGAAGCCAGGAAAGATGCCGTGCGGTCAGGACGACAGCATCTGGATTGAGGGCGCTGGCCATTGCCAGGGTAGTGCCTGTCAGTATGATAAGTGCGCCTTGTACCAGCAAACGCCGCCAATCCATTTCGAAACGTTCGTAAGAAAACAGTTTTTCAAGTAAATTCATGCTGTTTTTTCCTTATCAATCGGTTTAACAAAGCATCTACTGTCGGTTTGATTATTTTCCGCAATTTTCTATAAGCTGTCATTAAATCATTATTTTTTTCCAATTTGCTAATATCCAATTGATCTATAATGATCCATCGACTATTCAACATAAACTGGCGGATTCAAGTTTAAAGTCACATACACAAAAATAAACCATGCGTATTCTCAGTATTCTTGCTCTTATGGTTATCTCAATTTTTGAGATTGGCCCGATCCCTATCAGCCCGATAGTGCTAGTTTACGTCGTGTTGTTCCGTCCGGCATGGTTTTATGAATGGGTACTCAAGATATATGACAGGGACTAACAGTAACGTGAAATCTGAAATCTTAGTCGATGGCCTTGCCATAATGAGTAATGAAAAATATATTTGAATTTGCCGAGGCATTTTTTCATCAGGCTAATGTCGATGAAAAATTGGCGCTGACGCATCAGGCTTGGCACGCTCACATTACCGGGGAATTAACCTTTACCTCAGACCATTCGGTATTGCCGATAGATCAGGTAATGTTTCCCGAGCGGCCGGAGTTATTGGCTCCACGCCAGATGCCCCGACGCAAGCTGACCACGCCCGCCGGTGTTGCGGCCTTTTTTCATGCCATTGCCCATGTTGAATTTGTCGCCATATATCTGGCCTGGGATATTTTGTATCGTTTTCGCGCTATGCCTGAGCAATTTTATCTGGATTGGCTGCGTGTTGCCGATGAAGAGGCACAGCATTTTGCCTTAATCCGGGCGCATTTACTCACCATGAGGGTTGATTACGGCGATTTGCCTGCGCACAGCGGCTTATGGGATCATGCCAAGGATACCGCCGATGATTTGCTCGGCAGGTTGGCGATGGTTCCCCGTTGCATGGAAGCAAGAGGACTGGATGTAACGCCCGCGCTTATTGAAAAATTCAGCATACTGGGCGATGATGCAAGCGTAGCCATTTTAACGCGCATTTTGACCGATGAAATAGGGCATGTCGAGCTGGGTTCCTACTGGTTTAAGTTTGTTTGTCAGCAGCAAGGTTTTGATCCGGAAGCCAAATACCGGGAGCTAATCGGTCAATATTATATTGGCGGCAAACCTAAAGGCCCGTTTAACAGAGAATTGCGCAAATTGGCCGGTTTTTCGGATGCTGAGATAGATTGGCTGGAATGTTAATGGCGTCAACTTTCTGGTTCGGACAATACACACCCCTATGAACGATACCGCAACCAATCAGGATATACTGCCTACACTGGAAGTCGTTGAAGACTCAGGGCAATGCTGTATCAAATTATCAGGCAGTTGGAATCTTCGTAGTTTGGTCACAGCGCCCGAACTGAGCCAAAAAATTGGTTCCTACGCAGTCGATAAAAACATGCACTGGGATATGAGTTCGATTAACGTGCTCGACAGCGCCAGCGCCTTGATTCTTTGGAAAGCCTGGGGTAAAAAGCTGCCGTTGACTTTGCAGCTGCGACCTGAACACCAGCGCTTGTTCGAGCGTTGGCAAGCCCAGGCAATTCCTGAAT
>CAZAUB010000482.1:0-2128 GCA_964488195.1 uncultured Methylobacter sp.
CGTCCGCAGAGCCAATCTCTTTTTTGATCTTTTCCATGAAATCCAGCGCATTGCCATCCGGCAAATTCATATCGGAAAGAACCAGTAACGGCTCTACTTTTTTCTTCAGCAATAATTCCCTGGCCTCGCTCAGGTTGGTCGCCAACACCACTTCCCAACCGGACTGTCGATAATGACGGGACAGTTCTGAACCCAACAGTTTTTCATCTTCAATGATGAGCAGGGTTTCTATCATGATTTATCTCTGACTATGCAGTCATAGGGCAGCAATAGGGATACACATGCGCCATGAGTGGGCTGATTGGTAAGGCTGATTGTACCGCCTACATCTTTGACAAAACGTTGCACCATAGCCAACCCCAACCCGGTACCGCGTTGACGGCTGGTGCGGAATGGCCGGATGCCATGCTCCAGCATATCCTTGGGAAAGCCGATGCCGTCATCCTGCACATCAATGCGTAGTCCTTGTTTGGATGTGCGAGCCTTGATACGGATAGTTCCGGGATTACCTTCAAGCGCATCAGCTGCATTCAATATCAAATTCAACAAGGCCTGCCGTATCCCGCTCTCAGGCAAATGCACAGGCAAGGCACAAGGCGCTTCTATTTCCAGCTGTATGGATTCGGCAATCTGGTAACGGGTCAGCGCGACCAAGTCCCGGATTAACGTCCGCACATCAAAAGCGGTAGCCACTTCCGGCGAATGACGACTTTGGTCGAGCATATCGTTGAGCAATCTTGCCATCCGTTTTAGCTCGGCATTGATTAAATCCAGTCTTTCCAGCTGGTCCAGGTCATCAATTTCACGGCGTAAATTAAGGATTGCCATTTGAATCCCCGCCAGTGGGTTGCGTATTTCATGCGCTAATTCTGCGGCAACCTCACCGATTGCCGCCAACCGGTCGGCTCTCGCCAGACTGTATTGCTGTTCCAGTAAGGCTTGCGTAGCCAATCTGACTTTATGTTGCAGTGATTGGGCATGCAAGCGATTGGCGTCTTCCAGTTCCGCAAGGTGTTTAACCATTTCGTTATAGCTGATAAACACCGGCAACAGCAGCGGATCAAGATGATCGGTGGTGATCGGGGTGAAATTTTCTTCAGTCAGGCGTTGCAGCAGTTCCCTCAAATCATTAAGCGGATGCAGGATTCTGTAATGTAAAAATAATACCGCCACAACCAAAATCGCCGTGAATATAGCCAGGGCCATATACAATTCGGTTTGGGTATCCAGGCTGATGTTTTCCAGCAATTCTTCACGCTGCAACGCCTCGTAATCCAGCGTTTCGCTCATCAATTTAAGTGCCGCTAACAGACGATTGTGTTGTTCTTCTTTTTTTAATGCGGACAAATCAGCCAGCATGGTTCTGACCGTTTCCAGGCTTGCTCTGGTCTCCGCTGACAAATAACGCTTATCCGTCATTAAAGTATCCATCTCCCCTAAGGTTTTGGTCAGTGCTTCGGGATGCGAATCCGACACCGTTTCGGTCAGGTATTCAATCAGCGATTGCTGTAGGCCCACCGATACATTCTGGATGCGGTGCGAATAGTTGACATAAGAAAAAACCGTTTCAAAGTGATGTACATTCCGCCAGATCATGCCGCCGAGTATGGCAAGGGCCAACAACAACAAACCCAGAAAGGCCAAGCCACGCAGCTGGGCAGGACGGTAAAAAATCGGTTTCATTTAAAATTCATGTTGGTAATTTCAAAAGTGCAGGCAGCTTTAATATGGACGATCCCCTTCATATCTTAATGTTACCATCATCCCGATGACCAGCTATTACAAAGTTGGCTTTGGAACGGAGTATTAATATATTCGGTTCTGTCGCATTAACTATCGAGCAGTGGGTTCTGTTATTCTAAGCGCCTTTCAAAAAACGGCGTAAAACGAGATGCTCGATCCTAAAAAAATGCGGTTTCCAATAGATATAATTTTGGTGTGCATCAGGTGGTACGTAGCGTATTCATTGAGCTACCGTCATATTGAAGAGATAACGGAGGAGCGTGGTGTGTTTGTCGACCACTCTTCGATTAATCGATGGACGATCCGATTTCTGCCGTTACTCGAAAAGGTTTTCCGCAAATATAAGCGCCCGGTTGGAGAGAGCTGGCGTATGGATGAGACCTAC